>NZ_AP027142.1:300000-535000 GCF_027925385.1 Methylocystis iwaonis | reverse complement strand
TCTCTTATAACGAGCTTATCATGCGCTTCTATCGCGCATTGCGGCGCGCGGGCGTTTCGATCGACATCGGTCCGCCGACGGCCGAAACCGTCGCTGATCGCAAGCTCATTCTGCTGCCGGGGCTATTTACAGCCGGTGAGTCCCTCGTCGAAGGGCTATCGAACAGCGCGGCGGTGATCCTCGCCGGGCCGCGCGCCGGCTCCAAAACCGAGCATTTCAACATCCCGGCCGCCCTGCCGCCCGGCGCCCTTCAGAGCCTGATCGACTTGCGCGTCCGGCGTGTCGAAAGCTTACGGCCGGGCGCAATCATCCCGATGAGCGACGGACATCCGGGGCATTTCGAACGCTGGCGGGAGTTTCTGGTCCTGGGCGACGAGGCGGCGATCGCCATGGCGTCGCGCGACGGGGAATGCGCCCTCGCGCAATGCGGGCACCATTATTATCTCGCCGGTTGGCCGGATGAAACGCTTGCTGACGCTGTCGTCTCCCGCCTCCTGGTCGAAGCAGGCGTCGAAACGTCGAGATTGCCGCAAGACATCCGGATTCGCGATAACGGCGGCTTGCGTTATGTTTTCAACTATGGTCCCGAGACGGCGGATATATCTTCACTCGTTAGCGACGCGGGGCTGCTGCTTGGCGAAACGAAGCTGCCACCCTGCGGCGTTGCCGCCTTTCGTAAGGACTCGTTGACGGAAAAGTAGGCGTGACCCTTTTCGGGCATCATACGCGATCCGCTTGGTTGGTTCGCTCTCATTCCCGACGCTCGCGCAGCGAGTGATCGGGAATCCAGAGCAACCACTGCTATTTTGGCTCTGGATTCCCGGTCGGGCTTTCAGCCCGCCGGGAATGACCGGACCCCAATGCGAGCTATCTAAACGGAAATCTTAGCCGTCATGAAAAACAGCGCCTTTTGCATCCTTCTCGCCGCCCTGCTGCACGCATCGGCCGCTTCGGCGGAATGGCGGCTCGTATCGCAGGACGGCTTGTCCAAGATCTATCTCGACCCCGCGTCTCGCCAGAAAACGCCAGAGGGCGCCGTTTTCGCGCGCGCCCTCACCGATTACGATGCGCAATCTCCCGAGGCGGCGGCTTTCAAGCTTTCACAAAAGGGATTGTCCGAGATCGAGCGCGTGACGATCGACTGCGCGAAACACGCCTACCGCTCGGAAGGCGGAAGCTGGTTCGACGGGCATATGGCGACAGGCGCCCGCCGCAGCGATTATCCGGCGCAATCGACCTGGTCCAAAGTCCCGGCTTACTACCTCGGCCTCTCCAAAAAACTTTGCGAGACGGAGTGAGGCCCGCGCGTCATCTCAATACTCGTGCTCTATGCCAATGCCGAGCGAGGTCGCGCCGCTCATGCTGGTCTCGCTTTGCAGGCGCACGCCGCGCGTCACGTCGACGCCCACATTGACCGAGCTTTGCTGCGGGTTGGCGCCCGTCTTCACGCCGACGTTCACGCCATTGGCGATATAGCGCGACGCGCCCACCGTCGGCCCATTGCCGCCGCCCGCGTCGAGATCGAGCGAATCGACGCCGAGCGCCTTGCGCATTTTCTCGAAAGCGTCGACTCCCGCGCCTGCGCCGGAGAGCTGCGCGAGCGCCGCCGCGAGCTGCACGGCCTGAAAGGGCGTGAGCGCGCCTGAGGCCTTGGCGAAAAGCAGGCGCGAGAGCACTTCGTCCTGCGGCATCTCCGGCGTTGACGAGAAAGCGAAGGAGGGCGACGCCGCCGGCCCGGTGACGTCGATCTTCGCCGTGATGTCGGAGGCCGTGGTCTCCGCCTCGAAGTCGAGCGCCGGCGTCAGCCCGCCGGCGAAAGTGAGCTTGCCGCGCGTAAGATCGATGCGCTGCGTGAGGAGCTGCATCTTGCCGCGCCGCAGCTCGAAGCCGCCCTGCACATTGGGCTTCTGGATCGTGCCCGAGATTTTCAGACCGCCGCCGAATTCTGCATCGATGCCGCGCCCACGCACGAAAATCTTATTGGGCGCCGAAAGCGCGAGATCGAGCGCCGCGTCGAATCCGGATTTGTGCGCGGCCTTTTCCCGCTGCTTCTTTTCGAGCGCCAGCATTTGCGCAGCGAAGCCCTTGGCGTCGATGTGCGTCGAGCCCGGCAGCGGCTTCAGATTGGCCGGCAGGCGATCGGGAACGCTGACGTCCATCGAGTCGAGATTGACCTTGCCGGAGATTTTGGGATTGCGGGCCAGCGCGCCGCTGATCGTGAGATCGAGATCGCCGGTCGACGAGACGATGTCCGTCGACGCGAGCTGCGCGTTGTTGGCGCCGATGCGAATGGAGCCGGGCATACCGGCGTCGGGCGCGACCGTCACTTTGCCTGCGACGGCGATCCGCCCGCCGTTCTTCGTCTGCGCGGTGAGGCCGTCGATTGTGAGCTCCCGGCCGCGGCCTTCGATCTTTCCACTGATCTTCGTGAGGCTCACGCCGTTGAGCGGATCGTTGAAGGCTGCGTCGGCGATCGTGACCGCGCCGCCGATGATCGGGCTCGCCGCCGGGCCAGTGAGGCGCAGATCGACATTGGCTTTGCCGGCCGCCGTCTGGCCGTTCGCCGCGAGCACCGTATTGGCGAGCGCGGCGTCGAGCGCGCCTTTGACGGCGAGATCGAGCGCGCCCTCGCCGAGCGGCGCCGAGCCCGTGATCTTCAGCTTGCTCGACGCGCCGAGCCCGACGTCGGCGTCGAGGGTCGTGCGCTTATTGGCGAGGCGGCCATTGGCGGCGACATCGACGCTGGGGAGGCCGTTGGAGCGCAGTTGCGGCGCGCTGACCTTGGCCAGTTTCACGCGCCAGTCGCCCTCCGGCGCGGCTTTTGTTCCGGTGACGCGCGCCTCGGCGTCGAGCACGCCGTCGAGGCCAAGAGACGGATCAACGATCGAGGCGATCGAGAGCGGCACGGCGCGCGCCTTGGCGGCGATGTCGAGACGCTCCCCGGCGACGCCGTCTATGTCGAGGCGGCCGGAGCCGAGCGCGAGGGCAAGGCCTTTGAGCGCCACCGCGCCACGCTGCAGGGTGACGACGGCGGGCTGCGCCAGCGCGATTTTCTTACCGGCGCGTTGCGCGGAAAATTGCGCAATGTCGAGCCGGGTCGCCTCCCCCGGCGTGAGCGTCCCCCGGCTGGCGATGTTGAAACCGCGTGCCTCCAAGGTGAGATCGAGCGCCGCCGCGCCATCTGCGGCGGGCCGCGCGAGCAGACGCGCCTTGCTGATCGTCTCCTTGCCCAAACGCGCGTTATCGATAGAGACATCCCCGTCGAGCGCGGGCCGGCGCAGGACGTCGCGGGCCGAAAATTTTGCCGCGAGTTTCCCGACTGCGGCGCCTGCCGCCTCTATGCCGGCGCCCTGCGCGTCGATCGACGCGTTCTGCCCGCCGTTCGAAGCTTCCAGCAAAATATCGGCGTCGAGGCGTCCACCGAGCTTTTGTAAAGCGAGCGCCGAGAGATCGTCGAGGCTCGGCGCCGCGATGCGCAGGCGCCCGTTCGTGAGCCCGGCGCCGTCTATCGCGAGCCCGCCCTTCGCCGTCGCGCCGCCAATGGCGACATCGACATCGTCGAGCGTCCAACCCGCGTCCGTCCGGGCGAGAGAAAGGCGGCCGCGCGCGGGCTTGCGATCGACGACGCCGTCGAGCGTCGCGAGCGCCGTGAGACGGCCGAGCACATCATGCGCCTCGCCTTGCAGGGTGAGCTTGGGGATCGGACGGCCATTGGCGCTGGCGTCTTCGAGCGTCGCAAGAAGCGTCGCGTCGGGCTTTTCGAGACTTCCCGTCACCGACGCCGCAATATTGGCGCGGCCGGTGAGCGGCAGGCCGGCGTAGCGTAACTCCGGCAGGTCGATCTTGGCGTCGATAGCGGCTTTTTCTGTCATCGCGGTGCCATCGACAACGGCGGAGAGATGCTCGCCCGTAAGGGCAAGCTTGTCGAACGCAAATCCGCCGCCGGGAAGCATTGCGACCTTGCCCGTCAGACGCAGACGCTCGCCCGCAAGCCCATCCACGGCCGAAACGCCGGAGGCGAGCGACGTCACAGCGCCGTCGAGCGCCGCCTCCATCGCGCCGTCGAGCGGCGCCCCGGCGACATCTGCGGAAAGATCGAGGGCGCCGCGCAATTGGCGGCCGGCGAGGCGTGAGAAAGGAGCGAGATCGGCGGCCGCGAGATTGACCTTGCCAACCGCTTTGCCGTCGACGCCCATCCGGCCGGCGCCGTCGAGCTTGAAAGCCGAAGCCGCGAGCGCGAGGCGGTCGAGCGTCTTAGCGCCGTCGTCGGAGATATGCGCCGTTGTTTCGAGCTTCGTGGCGTCGGCGAAAAGCGATGCGAGGTCTTGCGGCAGGAGATCGGCAAGCCGCGCCGCGAGATCTAGGTCGAAACGGCGCGCGGCGCCCTCGCGCGTGATGCGGGCCGCGCCCTCGGCGCCCGCTTCGCCCGCCTTGGCGGCGATCTTCGCGACGAAAGCGTCGAGCGGGCCTTCGCCATCTATGGAGGCCTCCACCGGCGGCAGGCCAGGAATTTTGGCGACGCGCGCGATCAGGCCGTCGCCGGGCTCGGAGGCCGCGAATTTGAGGCGCAGCCTGTCGCCTTGCGCCGCATAAGCGGCATCGACGCCAATCGACCCCGGCGCATCGAGCCGTTGCGCCTCCAGCCGCACGCTCGCTGCGGACCCGGTGAGCTCGGCGCCCGCGTGAATTGAGAGCGCGGCGGCGGCGTTCAACACCGGCTCGGCGAGAACGAGCTTGGCCAGCGCTAGCTCGCCCAGCCGAACACCGATGGGCAGCTTCGGAGGGAAGGTTCCGCCGTCGCTGTTTTGTTCGGGCTTCTTTTCCGCAGCCGCAACCGGCGCGCGCAGCACGTCTGCTTCGCCGATGTCGATTTGGTCGACATCGAGCTTCATGCCAAGCAACGCGAGACGCGACCATTTGGCGGCGACGCGGTCGATCTTCAGCCAGGGACCGTCGCGGTCGGAGATGACGATGTCGCGCACGGACGGCGCCGCCGACAGAACGCCGTCGATCGCGCCGATCTCGATCTTCAAGTCGGGCGTAGAGGCCGCCTCGGAAACGATGCGCGCCAGCGAGCGTCCGCCCGAGGCGCTGTTGATCGAATAGACGCCGGCGCCGGCGGCGAGAATCACACTGGCCGCGAGGCCGCCGGCGATCACAAGGCCGCGAGAAGGCTTGCGCATATCAGAAGCTTTCTCCGATGCCGAGGAAGATGGCGAGGCGACTGTCCTGCGGCCTCGGGTTGAGCGGCGTCGCGACATCGAAACGAATCGGACCAATGCCCGTATAGTAGCGAAGGCCAACGCCAGCCGCTAAGCGCATTGTCGAGCTGAAATTCGGCACAGAGGACGAATAGGCCGCGCCGGCGTCGAGGAAGGGGACAATGCCGATTTCCTGCGTCACCTTCAGGCGCGCTTCGGCGGAGGCTTCGAAAAGGCTCAGGCCGCCGGTCGGAAAGCCGAAGCCATTGTCGGGGCTGATCGACCGATAGCGATAGCCGCGCACGGAGCCGCCGCCACCGGCGAAGAAACGGCGATTGGCCGGGACGTCTGCAATCGACGGACCGACGATGGAGCCGGCGGCGATACGCCCCGCGAGAATATACCAGGCGTCTTCATCGAGCGCGTGATAGGCCGACAATTGCCCCTTCGATTCCAGCATGCCGACGCCGTTGGAAAAAGCCTTCACATAAGGCGCGACGCGGGCCGTGGCGCGTATGCCGCGCGTCGGCGCGAGCGCATTGTCGGTGCTGTCATAGGCGCCCGAAACCGGGAACCCGAGCAGCGCGTAATTGTGCAGGCCGAAGACGTCGTTGAACTGGCCGCCTTCGACTTCGACGCCAGCCTGGATCGACGCCGTGTCGCTGAAACGATGGCGGATCGCGCCGTTGAAATTGCCATAGGAGGCCCAGTAGTAAACGGTGCGCTCGCGCACCGCCGCGGCGTCGAGCAGAAGGTCGTTGCGCGAGCCGAAGAGTGCGGGCTTCAAGAAGCTTACGCGCGCGGAGCCCACCAGATTGCTGGCCTTGAGCTCCGGAAAGGAGAGGAAGGCGGACGAATTATTGTAATAGGCGAGGCCGCCGTCGAGATCGAAGCGCAGGCGCTCGCCGCCGCCGAAGAGATTGCGATCGACCCAATAGGTGCGCAACGTCGGGCCGTTGATGTTGGAGAACATCGCCGAAGCGCCGATCGCATGGCGCTTGCGCTCGGTCGTCTCGATGAAGAGCGGCAGATTGCCGTTCTTGTCGAGATGGGCGCCGTCTTCGATCTTCACGCCGCCGAGCGCCTCGATGCGGGCGATGGATTTGCGCGTGTCGGCGATTTTCCTGGGGCTATAGGGCTCGCCCTCCTCCAGATAGATGAAGGAGCGGATAACATCGGGATCGACGCCCGGCGCGCCGGAGAGATGCACCTCGCCGATTCCGGCCTTTGGCCCCAGATCGATCGTGACCGCCACGTCCATCACATGGAGATCATGCAGGATCACCGGACGCGCGGAGACGACCTTGGCGAGCGGATAGGATTTCTCGCGCAGCGCATCGATCCACTCGGCCTCGCGCGCCCGTAGCGCGGCGGCGCGGGCGGGATCGTCCGGGTCCTGATCGAAGGCCTTGCGCGGGAAAAGCGCCGGATCGATCGGCGCATTGGCGCGCGCGTCATAGACGACGACGTGGCGCAGCTTGAATAGCGGGCCGGGGTCGATCTCGAAGACGACCGGCGCGAGGGAAGCGCCGCGATGGCGCTCGGCGGCGGCGGCGGCCGCGTCGGCTCCATTGCCCTCCGGCGAGACGGTTACGCCGGCGACGCTCGCGCGCACGGTTGCGTTGAAATAGCCGCTCGCCCAGAGCGCCTCGGTCAGGCGCGGATAGTCCGCGATCACCCGACGCGCCAGGCCGACCCCCGCCGCGGGCGACTCCAGGCGCAGCCGCCAGCTATTCGACGCGTCCTTCAGGGTCTGCTCGAGCTTATCGTCGTCGATCCCCTTGAAGATCACCTCATAGGCGACCGCGCCGGGGGTCGGCTCGGCCTTTTCCGGCGCGCCGAACAGGCCAAAAAAGTCGAAGGCGCGCGCGGACGACATTTCGCCACACGCGATACTGCAACAGATAAGCGCACTTACGAAAAGCCGCATCGGCGTCACGATGAAATCTCACGGATATCCTTGAACTAAACTATAAAATTAAACCGTAAGGGCGTCCATTCCATTAAGCTTAGCGAACCCTTCTTGGTTAATAACGCGTTGAAATAAAAAGCTCCGACCGGTCTTTACGGTGGCGTCGGCCGCCAAAAATCGAATAGCGACGCCGCGTTACTTGCGCGCCTCCTCCAGGAAGAACAAGGCCGAGCCCCGGAGCCGTTCAAATTGTTGACAATTCGGTAACTGTTTGCGCACAGCCGCTCGTCTATGCCGCCGACCAACGGTCCAGCTTAACTTTTATGGCACGAGCCGGCGCTAGGATGGCAGCCACTTGACGGCTGAAGCGCACTTCCGCCCGACCATTAACTTTTCGAGGCAAATATGGGTATTCAGCATCAGCAATTTTCTTATTTCGAAGCGGAGACGCAGCAGCGGCTGCAAATCACTTTCGAAGGTCGCTACATGCTGCTCAAGTCCAACGAGGAGTATCCTTGTCGGACTATTGAAATCTCATCTCATTCCGCGCGGCTTTGGGCGCCGGTCGCGATTCTGCCCGGCGAGAAGGTCGCGCTTTGCCTCAATGAGCTGGGCCGTTTCGCGGGCGTTGTCCTGCAGCCGACGCCAAACGGCTTCGACATGCGTTTTCATCTCATGCCGAAAAAACGCGAGAGGCTCGCCCGCCAATTGGAGTGGTACGCCAACCGCTCCGCCGCCTATAGCGAGGGGCGTCACGGTCGTGTCGTCATTCCTTTCATGGATCTCACGGTTCTACGGCTGACCTGCGGCGAAGAACAAATCGTGCGCATCAAGAGCCTGTCGAACTCGGCCGTCGTGCTGGAAGCCGATCGCGCGATCCCAATCGGCGCCGAGGTGGCGGTAGGGAATACGCCGGCGAAAGTCGTCGGAATTCTCGACGACGGCGTCGCCTGCGAATTTCTCAAGCCTTTCCGTCCAGGGGAGATCGACGAAACGACGCGCCTTTGAGGCGCGCCGACGGCGTCTATCGCTCGAGCCTTATCCAGGCGACGACTGCGCCTCCCGGCTCCGCCAGCACCGCCATGCGGCCGACGCCCGGAATGTCGAAGGGCTCCTTGCAAGTTTTTGCGCCGGCCTCGACCGCCTTCTTCAGACGCGCATCTATGTCGTCGACGGCGATGTAGGTCAGCCAATGCTCCGGCACGCCGTCGAATTGCGCGCCTTTCATCTCGAACATGCCGCCGACCCGCGCCTCGCCGGAGAAGATGATCCAGTAGGTCATATCCGGCGCAGCCATGGCCTCGAAGCGCCAGCCGAGCGTCTCGGCGTAAAATTTCTGCGCGCGCGCAATATCGCGGACGGCAAGTTCGCTCCAGCAAACGACGCCATGCGGGGCGGTCATTTCATTCGCCATTGCCGTCTCCGTCAGAATAGTGGACGCGAAGCTTGTCGCGCGTCTCGTGGAAGCCCAAACGACGCGCCACGAGCCAATCTACAAATCGCGCCGGCAGCAGGCTTGGCAAGGTGTGACCGATCCCATTGGCGACGGGGATGCGCGCGGGCGGGCGCGGCGCAGTAAGGGCGCGCAGCACGGCTTTGGCCACCAGCTCGGGCCCCGGCGCGGCGCGCCCGCCGTCGACGGCCCATTTCCGCATGCGACGCGCCGCAGGCCCGTAGATGGTCGCGTCGAAAGGGCTGAAATCGCGGCTGTCCGCCTTGTCCCAGATCGGCGTCGCAATCATGCCGGGCTGGATCACGATCAGGTCGACGCCATAGACCATCAATTCGCGGCGCAGCGCGTCGGACATGCCCTCCAGCGCGAATTTGGAGGCATTGTAGGCGCCCAGAAACGGCGAGGCGAAACGGCCGGCGACCGAGCTCATATTGACGATCCGCCCCGGCGCGCCCCGCTGCGGCGCGCGCGCGCCGAGCAGCGCCGCAAAGGCCTGCGTCACCTGTAGCTGGCCGATGAGATTTGTCTCGAGCTGATGCCGGAGATCGGCGATAGATAGATGCAGCAGCGGGCCGGGCACGGCGACGCCAGCATTATTGACGAGCCCCGCGAGCGTCGCGCCGCCGAGCCGGGCGTCGACCTCTTGCGCGGCGCGCGCGACGGCGCCCGCATCCGTGACATCGAAGAGAAGCGGTGAGAAATCGTCGCCGAATCGCGACTGCAAACGCTCGGCGTCCGCACGCTTGCGGACCGACCCAAAGACGAAGAAGCCTTTTTTCGTAAGAATTTCCACACAGGCGAGACCGATGCCCGTCGAAGCGCCGGTGACGACGACGGCGCGCTTTGCAATGGCCACGTAAAACTCCTTCAGGGCAAAAGACGTGTCAGAATGTCTATGGTCGAGGCGTCGGCGCGCCCGTCGACCCGCGCTGGCCGCCAATGACGCTGAAACGCCGCGACCGCCGACGCCGTATCTTCATCATAGACGCCGGTCTCACTGACTTTATAGCCGAAGGCGGCGAGCTGCCGTTGCAGCCGCGCGACCGCTTCGCCCGCGGCGGCGCATTCGAGCGCCGGGCCGTCGTCGGGCGGCAAGGGTTCGACATAACGGCCAACGCCGGCGGCGGCGAGGCGCGCCCAGGGAAAGAACTCGCCGGGGTCCATCTTGCGGCGCGGCGCGATGTCGGAATGGGCAAGCACGCGCTCGGGCGCGATCTTGTGACGCGCGCAAATGTCACGCGACAGTGCGATGACGGCCTCGATCTGCGCTGGCGGAAAATCATGCGGATCGATATGGCCCGGATGGACAATCTCGACGCCGATGGAAGCCGAATTCATGTCGGTTTCGCCCGCCCAATAGCTGGCGCCCGCATGCCAGGCGCGGCGCGACTCGGGCACGAGCTGCAGGATGCGGCCGTCTTCCTCGACGAAATAATGCGCCGAGACTTCCGCGATCGGCGAGCATAAAAGCTCGAGCGCGCCCTCCGCCGCCGGCATGCCGGTATAATGCAACACCAGCGCCGAGACCGCGCGCGCGCGGGGGCCGTGGTTGGGCGAGGGGAAGACTTTCGCGCCCGCGAAATCCGGGGGAAACGCGCGCGTCAGCTCCGGCGAATCGCGCCATGGCGCTGTCGTCGCCACCCATTCGACCGCCCGCGATTCCGGATCGCGGGCGCGCAGAACATCGGTGACGACGCAGGCGCTGTCGGCGCCCGCCGCCAGCGCGAGGCAGGCGCGGGCCGGCGTGAGGCCGCCAATGGCGACGAGCGGGATGTCGCCGATGCGCTTCTTCCAGGCGCCGAGCTTTTCGAGGCCCTGCGGCGCGAATTTCATTTCCTTGAGCAGCGTCGGCCAAACGGGCCCGAGCGCCACATAATCGGGCGAGATCGACAATGCGCGGTCGAGCTCGGCGTCGTCATGAGTGGAAACGCCGATTCGCACCTCGTGGCGGCGCAGGGCGTCGAGATCCGCGCCGTCGAGATCTTCCTGCCCGAGATGCACGAAATCGCAGCCGGCGTCGATCGCGAGCTTCCAATAGTCATTGACGACGAGCTGCGCGCCCGCGGTGCGGCAGAGATCGCGCGCACGGAGGATTTCGGCGCGCACCTCGGATTCCGGACGATCCTTGACCCGCAATTGCACGAGTCGCACGCCGAGCGGCAGCAGCCGGGTCAGCCAGTCGGCGTTATCGACGATGAGGTAGAAGGGGTCGAGCGTGAGTGTCGGCATAGGCGGCGGTTTATCATCTTTTCAACGACAGCGCGCCTGAAGGCGCGCGGTCCGAGAGGCCCCCAAGGACCGCGCGCCTTCAGGCGCGCAAAAACGAAAAAAGATTATCAGAGCATGTCCTCGAACGGCCGCCCGATCACCGGCGTCGAGGGCTCCGCCATGTCGCGGGGCGTCATCGGCTTG
Organism: Methylocystis iwaonis; assembly: GCF_027925385.1. Taxonomy (NCBI): domain Bacteria; kingdom Pseudomonadati; phylum Pseudomonadota; class Alphaproteobacteria; order Hyphomicrobiales; family Methylocystaceae; genus Methylocystis; species Methylocystis iwaonis. The sequence continues at coordinate 524,022 of NZ_AP027142.1, read as the reverse complement.
GCGCGGAACGCCAGCCGTCCGGCCTCGGCTGCAAGCCCGAAAGCGCGCGCCATGGCGACAGGATCGCCCGCCCGCGAGACAGCCGTATTCAGCAACACGGCGTCATAGCCCATTTCCATCACCGTCACGGCATGAGACGGCGCGCCGAGCCCGGCGTCGACGACGAGCGGCGTCTCCGGAAAATGCGCCCGCAAGGCGCGCAGCGCAAAAGTGTTGTTGACGCCGCGTCCCGACCCGATCGGCGCCGCCCAGGGCATCAACACTTTGCAACCCGCGTCGAGCAGCTTTTCGGCGACGACGAGATCGTCGGTCGTATAGGGAAAGACCTTGAAGCCGTCGGCGACGAGCGCCTTGGCCGCTTCCACAAGCCCGAAGACATCGGGCTGCAACGTATCCTCCTCGCCGATGACTTCGAGCTTGATCCAGTCGGTTTCGAAGACCTCCCGCGCCATTTGCGCCGTCGCAATCGCCTCCTTGGCCGTGCGGCAGCCCGCCGTATTGGGAAGCACGCGCGCCCCCAGATCGCGAATAAGGCCCCAAAAACTCTCGCCGGCGCGCGAGCCGCCCGCCTCCCGCCGCAGCGACACCGTAACGATCTCGCAGCCCGAGGCGCGGATCGCGTCGGCAAGGATCGCCGGCGAGGGATAGCGCGCCGTCCCGAGCAGCAGCCGCGATCTTAACGTCGCGCCATAGAAGGTAAGCGGATCAGCTTCGGTCATGAGCTCTTGCATTCATCCGCCCTGCCGCGGCGTGACGATCTCCACCGCGTCGCCCTCCTGCAGCGTGGTCTTTTCGCGATCCCTGTCGCGCACGAATTCCTGGTTCAGCGCCGTGCCGACCTTCTGATGCTCATAGCCCAATTCGCGCAGCAGGGCCTCCAATGTGGTGGCGTCCACGTCACGCGGACGCCCGTTCACCCGAATCTGCATCCATCACCTCCGGAAAATAGGCGCCGCGAAGAACAACCTCTGCGGCGCGCCGCGCCAGCGCGGGGGCGAGCAGGAAACCATGCCTGTAGAGCCCGTTGATATAGATCGTCTTTCCAAGCTGCGTCAGGCGGGGAAGATTATCCGGATAGGCCGGCCGCACATCCGAGCCCGTCTCGACGATCTCCGCCTCGGCGAAGGCCGGGTGAATGGCGAAGGCGGAATTGACAAGCTCCACAACCGAGCGCGCCGTCACCCGCGCGCGCTCTTCATTCTCGATCATCGTCGCGCCGACCATGAACACGCCCTCCCCGCGCGGCACGACATAGACCGGCCGGCGCGGATGCAGCATGCGGATGGGGCGGGAGAGAGAAATCTCGTCGCTGCGCAAAACCAGCATCTCGCCTTTTACGCCGCGCAGCCGGGCGAGCGCATCGCGCGCGGCGAACCCACGGCAATCGACGGTCCAATCGGGAGATGTGGCAAGCGATTCCGCCACCGCGCCATAATGCCGCACGACATTCGGCATTTCGGCAAGCCTGTCGGCAAGCGCCTTCATCGCGGCGCGCGGATCGAGATGCGCCTCCTGCGCAAAATAAAGCGCGGCGTCGAAGCGCTCGGCGAGATCGGGCTCCAGCCCCGCGACGCCCGCGCCGTCGAGCCGCTCGAAGTGATCCGTCCGCCGGGCGAAATCGAAAAGCTCCGCGCCTTCGCGCGGCGCGGCGACGACAAGAGTCCCAGCGACAGTGGCGACAGGAACGTCGGCCGTCCAGAAGGCGAGCGCCTCCTGGCCAAGCTCGGCCACGAGCGGCTCGGCGCTCTCCAGCTCGCACCAGGGTGCGATCATGCCCCCCGCAAAACGCGAGCAGCCCTGGCCAGCCGTCGCCTGGCGCTCGACAAGCTCCACCTGCGCCCCGGCGCGCGCCAAGGCATAGGCGGCGCAAAGCCCGGCGACGCCGGCGCCGATGACGCGCGCTAGCATGGCGCGCCTGCAAAGTAACGAGAGTTGAACACCATCCCTCCGCCAGCATCTGAACTGGATCAGGTTCGAAGGGTCGCCGCGCCCCACGTTCGTTACGAACGCGCTTCCGCAGCCTCTCAGCCCCCTGGCGGCGCGATCCTTCCGCCGCCGGGCGGGGCTCCCCCGGCCCGCCAAGACTCGCGCAAAACAACCATCCGCGTCAAGCGGCGCGGCGGCGGCGCGTGACGTTTGTGTGGCAGGAAGCGGGCTTGCAAGACCGGCGCGGATCGCCCAAGCTCTGTTCATAAGAAATCGCGCCAGGGAACAAACCGGCGCGCCTGATCGGGAGTGAAATCATATGCGCCTCGTCTCTATGTCGGCTGGTCTTCGCGCGGCCGCCGCCGCCTTGTTCGTCGCCGGCGCCCTCGGCTTCGCTGCGCCCGCAAAAGCCGCCAAGCTCGGCCCCTATTTCCCGATTCCGAACGGCTTCAACCTCACAGGCGTCGCCAAAGACGCGCTGCTGAACATCCAGACGAGCTGGCTGAAGAACGGCCTCGACAATCTGGAGAAGGCGAAGAAAGAGACGGAAGCCGCTCTGGAAAAGGCTAAGGGCGGCGCGCAGGACCAGGTCGCGGCGCTGGAAGCAAAGGCCAAGGATCTGGACAAGCTGATCGACGACACCAAGGCCGAGATCGCCGTCGCAACCGACACGACCGCCTCCCAAGCGGTTCAGAAAGACCGCAAAAACAAGCTTCTTCTCAATCTCAATCAGTGGATCAACGAACTCAACCACATGGCGACCGAGCAGATGAAAATCGCCATCATGTCGGACGGCGCCGTGGCCATGACGGCGGAAAAGCTCAATCACCAATATTCGCAAAATGCCGACGATCTCGAACATGCAAAGCGCGACGCGAGCGTCGAAAACTGGGGCAAGTGATCGACCGCCGATAAGCGACTCCCTCTCGTCATTGCGAGGAGCGGAGCGACGAAGCAATCCAGGGCAGCCACGGCGGCCGTGGATTGCTGCGCTTCGCTCGCAATGACGGAATGAATCGCCCGATACGCGAGCGTCGGGAATACTTGGAAGCCCTTCCTCAGAACGGAAAATCATCGCTGACGGCCGGCTTCCGCAAGTCGGCCTCGAGCCGCTCCAGCCGTTTCGCCGCGTCGTCCACCGCCGCCACCGCGCGTTCTTCCAGCGCCACAGCGGCTTTTTTCACCGCGTCGAGCTCGGCGCGCAAAGCGGCGACGTCCGCCTCCAAAGCCTGCGCTTTGTTGCGCGCGTCGGCGGCCTCGTCGGCGATGCTCAACGCCGCCATCACCACCACGCGCTGCTCGCCGATCTCGCGGAAATTATCCTTCATCGAGAGTATCTTGCCCTCGACATAGCGCGCGAGCTCTTCGAGGCGCGGCTCTTCGCCGTCGTCGCAGGAGAGGCGGTAGGTGCGCCCGGCGATGCTGACGATGACGGCGGCCATGGCGCTATTCCCCGACCGGCGCGCCGCTCGCCTGCCCCAGCGCGGCGGCGACGTCGGCCCCGGCGTCATCCAAGCGGCGCAGCACTTCGTCGCGCGCTTTCTCCAGCGCGCTGACATGCGCGAGCGCAGCGTCGAGCTCCAGAGCGAGGCGACCGCGGTCGTCCTGCATGATGTCGAGCTCCTCCTCCAGCTCCGCAGCGGAAACATCGTCTTCCAGCTTCACAGCCATGCTTCGTTCCAGCCGGTCGAGAGCGGCGCCAAGGCGACCGAGCGCCTGATCGAGCCTTTCGGCGGATTTTCCAGCAGGCTTTTCGGAATGCGTCATCGCCGGGCTGCGCCCTATTTCTCGCGGGGAAAAGGTTGCGGCCGGCCTGCGCCGATTCGCCGTAACAGGTTGGTAGCATGAAACGGGCGAATCCCAATTAGACAGCACGATCCATGCCGCACGGCGGCGCGCCGCGTTGACAGGGGGGCGCGAGGTGCTATCACACCCTCGCCTCGCATCAGGCCCGGCGCGCGGCGCAAGAGACGCAGCCGGGTGAAAGCCGCTTTCCTCATGGAGCAAGCGGCGAGAAGGAGATTTTCCAAATGACCGTGAGAGTGGCCATCAACGGCTTCGGGCGCATCGGCCGCAACGTCCTTCGCTATATCGTCGAATCGGGCCGCACGGATATCGAGGTCGTGGCCATCAACGATCTGGGCCCGGTCGAAACCAACGCCCATCTCCTGCGCTACGACTCGGTGCATGGCCGCTTCCCGCATCAGGTGACGGTCGAGGGCGACACGATCGACGTCGGCCGCGGCCCGATCAAGGTCACCGCCATCAAGAACCCGGCGGAGCTCCCCTATAAGGAGTTCGGCGTCGACGTGGCGATGGAGTGCACCGGCCTCTTCACCGCGCGCGACAAAGCGAAGATGCTGCTCGAAGCGGGCGCCAAGCGCGTGCTCGTTTCGGCTCCCGGCGACGGCGCAGACCTCACGGTCGTCTTTGGCGTCAACCATGACCGACTGACCAAGGAGCATCTGGTCGTCTCCAACGCCTCCTGCACGACCAACTGCCTCGCGCCGGTCGCCAAGGTCCTCAACGACGCCATCGGCATCGAGAAGGGGATCATGACGACGATCCATTCCTATACCGGCGACCAGCCGACGCTCGACACCTTCCACAAGGACCTCTATCGCGCCCGCGCCGCGGCGCTTTCCATGATCCCGACCTCGACGGGCGCCGCCAAGGCCGTGGGCCTCGTGCTGCCGGAGCTCAACGGCAAGCTCGACGGCTATGCGATCCGCGTGCCGACGCCGAATGTCTCCGCCGTGGATCTGAAATTCATCGCCAAGCGGCCGACGACCAAGGACGAAATCCACGCGGCCATCAAGGCGGCGGCGGATGGTCCGATGAAGGGCGTGCTTGCTTACACGTCGGAGAAGCTCGTCTCCTGCGATTTCAACCACTGCCCGGCCTCGTCGACCTTCCATCTCGACCAGACCAAGGTGATGGACGGAAACCTTGTCTCCATCTTGAGCTGGTACGACAATGAATGGGGCTTCTCGGGCCGCATGACCGATACGGCGGCGGCGATGGGGAAGCTGATTTAAGGCGCAACCAATCGGGGAGCCTGGCATGACGACGGGTGAGACAGGCTCCTCGACCCCACCGAGTGAGGCGTCGGACATCGAGACGCCGACCGGGGAAAGCGCGCTTCCGAGCTGGGACTTGCGCTGGAAAAGGCTTTCGCGGACATCAAATGTCTGCGGTGTGGCAATGAGACTTTCTTCCTCGCCACCCCGGCCCAATATGTCTATGAAGGCGGAAACGCCTATGCCGCCGACGCTCGCCTCCATTGCTATGGAGGCCCTATGATCGAGACGGTCAATTTGATTTGCAAGCGGTGCGGCATGGTCGAGTCGCACGCATTAAATATTCTCAGAGATTTTGCTACGAAAGCCCTGCCGGAAGGTGCAAATGGCGAGTAGGAAACTCGATGTTGTTCCCGGAGGCAAAAGCGACGGCGGCGGCCCGGAGGATCCCATGCTCGAAGCGCGTGTTGATCGTCTTGAAGAAAAGGTTGACCGCATCGAAGGCCTCCTCGTCAGGCTGGAGCCCAAAATTTCCGAAATGCTCCAGACGGGCGCGAAACAAGCCGACCTTCTGCGTCTCCAGATGGACGTCGCCGAAATGAAGGGCCGCCTTGGTGGCATAGAAAGCAGGATCGCGGGCGTCGAAGGGCGCTTCAATCAGGTTCCCACCATCTGGGGCATGCTCGGTCTCATCGGAACGCTTCTCATCGGCATCGCCGGCCTCATGTTCACAGCAGGAAAGTACTTCCACTCATGACCTCCTTCCGCACCCTCGACAGCGTCGACGTCAAAGGCAAACGCGTGCTGCTGCGCGTCGATCTCAACGTGCCGATGGAGGAGGGGCGCGTCACCGACGCGACCCGCATCGAGCGCATTCTGCCGACAATCAACGAGATCGCCGGCAAGGGCGGCAAGGTCGTCCTGCTTTCGCATTTCGGCCGCCCGAAGGGCCAGCGCGTCGATGAAGACTCGCTGCGGCAGGTGCTCCCGACCCTCGAACATTATCTCAAGCGCCAGATTCCCTTCGCCGACGATTGCATTGGCGCAGCGGCCGAGACGGTCGTTTCGGCGATGAAGGACGGGGACGTCGTCCTTCTCGAAAACACCCGCTTTCACAAAGGCGAGGAGAAGAACGACCCGGCCTTCGTCGAGGACGTCGCGAAGCTCGGCGATATCTTCGTCAATGACGCCTTCTCCGCCGCGCATCGCGCCCACGCCACCACGGAAGGCCTCGCCCATAAGCTCCCCGCCATCGCCGGACGCACCATGCAGGCGGAGCTGGAGGCGCTCGAATCGGCGCTCGCCCATCCGGCGCGTCCGGTGATGGCGGTCGTCGGCGGGGCCAAGGTTTCCACCAAGCTCGAATTGCTCGGCAATCTCGTCGACAAGGTCGATTACCTCGTGATTGGTGGCGGCATGGCCAATACCTTCCTCGCCGCGCAGGGCAAGGCGGTCGGCAAGTCGCTTTGCGAGCACGATCTCGCCGATACGGCGCGCGCAATTCTCGAAAAGTCGAAGGCCGCCAATTGCACGATCGTTCTGCCGGTCGACGCCACTGTCGCGCAGAAATTCGAGGCTCATGCGCCATCGCATATCGTTTCGGTGGACCATGTCGGCGCGGATGACATGATCCTCGACGTCGGCCCCAAATCGGTCGCTCAGGTCGAATCCCTTCTCGCCCAATGCAAGACGCTCGTCTGGAACGGCCCCTTCGGCGCCTTCGAGCTGCCGCCCTTCGAGGAAGGCACCAACGCCGTCGCGCAAACAGCGGCGCGCCTGACGGTGGAAGGGAAGCTCCTGTCGGTCGCCGGCGGCGGCGACACGGTCGCGGCGCTCAATCAGGCGCACGCCGCCCAGGAGTTCTCTTACGTCTCGACGGCGGGCGGCGCCTTCCTCGAATGGCTCGAAGGCAAGACCCTCCCCGGTGTCGCCGCACTAAAGGCTTGATTTAACGCCACTATGATTGCTCTCTCTCGGCGCCGTTGACGGCGCCGAGGGCGCTGCGCTACCAAATGCTGCAGTAAAATCTGCGTTAAAGGCGTCGTAAGAATGCCGCGAGAGAGCATTGCCAAATTTGCGATCGGCCAGGTCGTGAAGCACCGCCGCTATCCATTCCGCGGCGTCATCTATGATGTCGACCCGGTGTTCGCCAACACCGAGGAATGGTGGCTGTCGATCCCAGAGGATTTGCGTCCGAGCAAGGACCAGCCCTTCTACCATCTCTTCGCGGAAAACGCGGAAACCGAATATGTCGCCTATGTGTCGGAGCAGAATTTGATGCCCGACACATCCGGCGAGCCCGTCCGCCATCCGCAGGTCGACGAGACGTTTGCGCGCGATGAAGACGGCGTCTATCGCATCCGCGAGGCCAAGCGGCACTAATTCCAGCTCCCGTCATTGCGAGCGTAGCGAAGCAATCCAGGGCCACCGTAGCTGCTCTGGGTCGCTTCGTCGCTTTCGCTCCTCGCGATGACGGCTCCGATGGAGCCGGTTATGATGGGAGCCGCAAGTAGAGCGGCGCGCTCTCCTCGGGAGGCCAGGATGGAGCAGGAACGTCTGGCGCGGATCAAGTCCGGCGTTGTGGAGGAGGGAAAGCAACTCCTCGCCATCTTTCTTTATCTCTGGGTGCTGCTGACCCTGTTCACTTTGCACAAGGCTTTCATTTTCAACGAGGATTTCCTGACCTACCAGCAGGGTCTGGCGCTCGTGAACGCGCTGGCGCTCGCCAAGATCATCCTCATCGGCCAAAAGCTGCATCTCGGCGAGGCGGGAAAAGACTCGCCCGTCGCCGCGCCCGCGCTGCTCAAATCCCTGCTCTTCGGCGTCCTGCTCGTCGCCTTCCATGTCGTCGAGGAAACGGCGATCGGCGTCTTCTTCCATGACAAGACGGTCGCCGATGCCGTTCCCAAGCTGGGCGACGGCTCGCTGCAGGCGATCTTGATGGCGGCGATCATTGCGAGCGTCGGGCTCATTCCCTTCTTCGCCTTCGTGGAGCTCGAACGCGTGCTGGGCACAGAGGAGCTGCGCACGATCCTCTTTGGGCGTCGCGCGAAAGCCGCGTCGGGCGAACATGTCGAGCGGCATTTTCTCAACTCCGAGACGGTGCGCGACGTCGTCATCGGCATGGCGGACGGCTTGACTGTCCCCTTTGCGCTCGCGGCGGGCATTACGGCGGCGATCGCCTCTACCCGCGTCGTGGTGACGGCGGGCCTCGCCGAGATTGTCGCGGGCGCGACCGCCATGGGACTGGGCGGCTATCTCGCGGCGCGCAGCGATCAGGAGCATTTCCACTCCGAAGAGAAGCGTGAATATGCCGAGGTCGAAAAGCTCCCCGAGCAGGAGAAAAAGGAGCTGCGCGAAATTTTCGGCGAATATGGGCTCGGCAAGCCCGAGGTCGATACTGTCGTGGCGGCGCTTTCGGCGGACAAGAAACGCTGGGTCGATTTCATGATGCGTTTCGAGCTCGGCCTCGAAAAGCCCGACCCCAAGCGCGCGCCGGTGAGCGCCGCAACCATCGCCACGGCCTATTTCGTGGGCGGGCTGATCCCGCTCGCGCCTTACATGATCGAGAGCGACATCAAAAAGGCGCTCATTTACTCGGCGGGGTTCACCGGCCTTGCTTTGATCGTCTTCGGCGGAGTGAAGGGCAAGCTCACGGGCGTCGATCCGTTCAAATCGGGCTTTCAGACCTTCCTCGTGGGCGGGCTTGCGGCGGGCGCCGCCTATTATCTCGCCTCGTTTTTCGGCTGAGAGACGGGCGGCCGGTTGCATGGCGCTTGCATCGGCGAGGCTGTATTGCAAAGCGCGCGCGACCATATGAGAAGCCTGGAGGCGGCATGCAGACCACGGATGTCATCGTTCTCGGCGCGGGCATGGTCGGCGTCTCGGCGGCGTTGAGCCTACAGGCGCGCGGGCGCGCGGTGGTCATGATCGACCGGCGCGGGGCGGGGCTCGAGACGAGTTTCGGCAACGCCGGCCTCATCGAGCGCTCCTCGATCTTTCCTTATGTCTTCCCGCGCGACCCGGCGCGGCTCGTCAAATATGCGCTGAACCTTCTCCCCGAGGCGCATTATCATTTGACGGCGCTGCCCGGCGTCGTCGGCCCCTGGCTCCTGCGCTATTGGCGCGAGAGCGCGCCCGAGCGCGTCGCAAAAAGCATCGCCGCGCGCCGGCCGCTGATCGAGCACAGTCTCAGCGAGCATGAAGCGCTCATCGCCCAGGCGGGCGCGGATGCGCTGCTGCGCCACACCGGATGGATCAAGCTCTTCCGCAGCGAAGCGACCTTCAGGGCCGGGATCGCGGACGCCGAGAGATTGGCGAAATATGATCTCCATATCGACATTCTGGATTCGGCGGATGTCGCCGTGCGCGAGCCGCATCTCGCGCCTGTCGCGGGCGCGGTGCATTATCTCGACACAGCCTCGGTGAGCGACCCTGGCGCCCTGGCGAAGGCCTACGCCGATCTCTTCCTCGCGCGCGGCGGGCGTTTCATTCACGGCGACGCCTCGAGCCTGACGCAGGAGGCGGATGGGCGCTGGAGCGTCGCGGGGCCGGAGGGGCGCATTCTCGCGCGCGACGCCGTCGTGGCGCTCGGCCCCTGGTCTGACCAGATTTTCAAGCCGCTCGGCTATGTCATGCCTTTCGGCTTCAAGCGCGGCTATCACATGCATTATGCGCCGGGAGAAGGCGCCAGGCTCAACCATCCCGTGCTCGACGCCGACAATGGTTATCTCCTTGCCCCCATGGCCAAGGGCGTCCGGCTCACGAGCGGCGCCGAATTCGCGCCTCGTGACGCGCCGCCGTCGCCCGTGCAGATCGAGCTGTGCGAGCCGATCGCGCGGCGCCTTTTCCCGCTCGGGAAAGCGCTCGATCCGGCGCCATGGAAAGGCGCGCGGCCCTGCCTGCCCGATATGCTCCCGGTCCTCGGCCCCGCCCCGCGCCACAAGGGGCTGTGGTTCGACTTCGGCCACGCCCATCACGGGCTGACCCTCGGGCCGGTCAGCGGGCGGTTGCTCGCGGAGATGATGACGGGCGAGACGCCTTTTACGGACCCGTCGCCCTATCGCGCGGATCGGTTTTAGGCCGCACATTGCTCGGCCCGTCATTGCGAGCGAAGCGAAGCAATTCAGCACAGCCGATGCAACCCTGGATTGCTTCGTCGCTTACGCTCCTCGCAATGACGGGAGCTGCTGAACCGCAGGCTTCACATTAGCGTCATGATCTGAAATTTTCGGGCCTACCCCGAATCGCGCCACCGGGCGCCTATGGATCAGACATGCGCGCGCCTGCCACGAGACTTGCCTATATCGACGGTTGGCGCGTGCTCGCGATTATGCTCGTCTTTCTCGATCATCTCGGCGCGAACCGCGAGATCGGCGCCTTTTACGAGGCGAGCCCGATCGGCTTCATCTCCCAATATGGCGAGACCGGCGTCTTCATCTTCTTTTTCATCAGCGGCTATGTCGTCAGCCGCGCCTGCCTCGCCGAGGTCGAAAGCTCCGGCGCGTTCTCCGCGCCCGCTTTTTATGTACGCCGCTTCTTCCGCATCGTCCCGCCGCTGATGCTCTATCTGGCCTTCTGCCTCGCTTTGGGCGCAGCCGGCTTCATAGACTTCTCTCCAGAAAACTTCCTGAGCGCCGCGCTTTATCTGTGCAACACCACAGCGCCGGACGTTTCCTGCAACTGGTATGTCGGCCATACGTGGACCCTCGCCTTCGAGGAGCAGTTCTACTGGCTCTTTCCGGTCGCTTTCGCCTATCTCGAATTAGGCAAGGCGCCCCGGCCGATCGCCGCCGCCGCCCTGCTCTTTGCTGCCGCTCCTTTCGCCTTCACCATCTGGTGGATCGGCAAGACAGGCTTCCTCATCGCCTATGCCCTCTTCTTCGCGGGCTACGCGGCGGCGAAACACGGCGAGCGTCTTATCGCGGCGTCGCAGGGCTGTCGCGTCCCGGCGCTGATCGCGGCGATGGTGATCGTCTTCCTGCCGCGCGGCGTCGTCGCCTCCTTCGGGCAAGACGAAGCCGCGCGTGCCGAGTTCATCGCCTATTACCGGCTGCTTTATATCGCCGCCATCCCGGCCATGGTCCTGCTTTCGGGCGCGACAGGCCCGTTCCGCAGCATGCTCTCCAACCGGGCGTTGTCCTATGTCGGCCGGGCGAGCTATTCGATCTATCTCTGGCAACAGCTCTGCAACGGCCCGGTCTTCAACGACTTAGAGGCGATTGCCGAACTCGCTTTGACGGCGGCGATGGTCGGATGTTGCCTGCTTCTCTTCCCACTGGAATTGAAGCTTGCCGGCTACGGCCATGCGCTCTCGAAGCGGCTTCAGGCCCGGCGGGGCGCCGCCGTCTCGGCGAGCGCTATCCCGCCGGCGGCGGCAGCCGTTCTGGAATGAGATCGCGCGTTAGCGGATAAGGCGCGCCAGATCGCCCGGCGAGAAGCCGAAATTAACGCCGAAACGAATGCCGTGCATGCCGCTGTGATCGCCCACAGGAAAGGCCCCCGGCGCAGCGCTGGAGGTATAGGCCGGATAATGGTGCTGGAGCTTGATGTAGAGATATTCGGCGTTGACGGAGATGTTCTGCGTCAGCGCGTAGCTCACGCCGCCGCCCACCGACCAGCCCGGCAGGAAGGCATGGTCGAGGCTCGCGCCAGTCGAATAGCCCGCGCCGACCACGTTGAAGCCGGCGTATCTCTTGGGCGCGATAATATGGCCATAGGCGAGACCGCCCGTGCCGTAGACCAGGATGCGGTCGAAGGCGTAGCCGAATTTGAGGCGCGCCGTGCCGATATAGCCCGGCCGGGAGCCGGAGACGGAGCCCTCGCCGTTGGATGAGCCGCCGATCGACGACCGGAATTGCGCGTCGGTCTCGAAGCCCACGACGATATTGGCCCAGATCGGCAGCATATAGCCGATCTTGAGACCGCCGGCGAAGGCCGCGCCGTTGAGCGGCACCGGATCGGCGAAAGAGCTGTTGCCGACGACCGAGCCGGCGGTGAAGCCGATCGTGGGACCGCCCCAGTTGAAGCTGGGCGCCTCCCCGCCCGGCGGGGGCGGCGGCGCGGGTTCGCCGGGCGGCGGGTTGGAGCCATGATCCGAGGGCGGCGGCGCGCCCTTGCAGGTGTTGTCGAAGCTCCAATCCTTCTTGCCGACCTTTTTAGGCTCGGAGACGTGGTTGGGCGTGACCGTGACGGTGGTGCAGGGCTTATCCAGCACGCGGCACTGAGCGCCCGACGCGTCGCAGACCTCGATCGCGCCGGCGTAGAGGACGGCGTCTGTCCGGCCTGAGCTCACCCGCACGCCGTAATTGGTGCCGCGCACGCCGATCGTCGCGGTGGGCGTTCGCACGTCATAGGGCTTGTGCTCGCCGGGGGCGGAGACGAAGCGAAAGGCGCCCTTGGCGGCGTTGAAAGTCGCGCCCGCGCCGCCCGCATAGACGAAACTGTCGAGCTTCACCCGCGACGAAGGGCCCATTTGCAGATCGGTGCGGTCCGAGAAGACGAACTTGCCGCGGCTTGCCGCGCCGGTGGTCAGCACCTCGTCGAAATAGACCTCGTCGCCCTTCGAAAGGCGCATGCTGCGCCCGCTGGAGAGGCCCTGCACGTCCTTCTCGATGGCGGCGGCGGAGCCGATCGTGTCCTCGGCGACGGCTGGGAGCGTCAAAGCGCAGAGAGCGGTTGTCGTGATCGCAGTTCTGCGCATGAAGATCCCCCGGAAATGCCAGAATTCAAAAAAACGGCAGCGACTGCCTTTAGTTATAAAAGCTATCTCAATACCGGAGCGGGGGCGCAACCGGCCCGGATCAACCCGGGAGCTAATTTCTAGTTAAGTGGCTTTTTCGTCACATTGCCGCCGCAACGGGGGCGGCGTCAGAATCGAAGCCTGTCGGAGATCTGTCCTTCCTCGAAATACTGGTCGAATTCGGCGACGAAGCCGCCGTCGAAGATGCGCCCGACCACGGCGGTCTTCACCCCGAGCGACACCCGATCTCCAATCGAGGCCTGCGCCGAGGTCTCGACGCTGATTCCCGAGCAGGAGACGTCGTTGATCCAGGCCGCATTTTCCTTGCCGCCCTGCAAGCAGATGGTCGTCCATGGCATCCTCGGGACGATACGCTTGTGCCGGCGCGCGTCCGGCAGACCGAAGGCGTCCCGATTGGCGAACCAAATGAGCTGCGCGGCAAGCTTGCGGCGCCGTGTGACGATCAGATCGAGTCCGATGGCGAAACCGCCGTCGCTCTGCCGCTCGACACGTCCCTCGAATCGGCCAAGCTCGGCGCTATGAATGAAAATCTTATCCCCGTAACAAGGCTCGGCCAGCGCCGAGAGCGCCATCTCGCCGGTCGAGGCCTCGACGATGCGGCAGGAATGCTCCGACCCGTCGGGCAATCTGAGACAGGCGTCGAGATCGACGCGCACGGTCGGGCCGTGAAGCGGCGTGCGAGCAATGTCGATGTGAAATCCGGCCTGTAGCTCCATGCTGCCCACCGCGCCGACGCGTTTCCCGAAGTCAGCGTATCGGAAAATCCTTACATATGGTTAACAGATTAACGGAAATTAATCCCTTCGCCAGCCTCCTACGGGCGAAGCGCCTTTGCGCCGCGGCCTGGGCTATGGCAGAAACGTCTCCACCTTCCGAAAAATGATGCTTTAGGGGACCACCATGGCGGCGGACGTCACTTTTCCAGCGGCTGCGGCGGCTGGGCTTCTGTCCTTCCTCTCCCCTTGCGTCCTGCCGCTGGTGCCTCCTTATCTGACCTATCTGGCCGGCGTCAGCATGGAGGATCTTGAGATGGAGTCGCGCTCGCGCGCACGGCGCGACGTCCTCCTGTCGGCTGTTCTTTTTGTTCTCGGCTTCTCGACCGTTTTCGTCGCGCTCGGCGCGACGGCGAGCGCCTTCGGCGCGGTGATCCGCGCCAATCTCCAGATTCTCTCCTGGGTCGCGGGGGCGATCATCATCCTGATGGGCCTCCACTTCGTCGGCCTGCTCAAGGTAAGCCTGCTCTACCGCGAGAAACGCGCCGAAATCACGAAGCCTATGGGACTCTTCGGCTCCTATGTGATGGGCCTCGCCTTCGCCTTCGGCTGGACCCCCTGCATCGGGCCGATTCTGGCGGCCATTCTCGCCGTCGCGGGAACGCAGGACACCGTCGCGCGCGGCGCCGCGCTGCTCGCCACCTATTCGCTGGGCCTGGGCCTGCCCTTCATCGTCGCAGGCTTCGCGCTCGGGCGCTTCCTGGCCTTCGTCGCCCGCTTCCGCCGGCATTTCGGCAAGGTGGAGAAGATCGTCGGGGTGCTGCTGATCTTTACCGGCGTCGCCTTCCTCACCGGCGGCGTGCAGGAGATGTCGTTCTGGCTTCTCGAACTGTTCCCGGGGCTCGCGACGTTGGGATGAGGGACGTTCCCAGCAAGCAGCTAGACGATACGCGCCTGCCGGAAATCGACCGGCTGCGCGGCCTCGTCATGGTCATCATGGCGCTGGACCATATGCGCGACTTCTTCGACGCCGACGCCCTGCGCTTCAGCCCCACCGATCTCGACCACACCTATCCCTTTCTGTTCTTCACCCGCTTCATCACCCACTTCTGCGCGCCGACATTCGCCGTCCTGGCGGGCGTTAGCGCATATCTTTACGGCGCGCGGCGGAGCCACAAAGAACTCACCCTTTTCCTCGCGACGCGGGGCGTCTGGCTCATCCTGCTCGAGATCGTCGTGATCAGCCCGACCTGGGGTGGGCCAGGACGCATCAGCCTCGGCACGCTTTGGGCGATCGGTTGCGGGCTGCTGGCGCTCTCGGTCCTGTCGCTCGCGCGGCCGGCGGTCGTTTTCGCCATCGGCGCCGCAATCCTCCTCGGCCACAATCTGCTCGACGGGATCAAAGCGGCGGACTTTGGCGCCCTGGCGCCATGGTGGCGGCTGCTTCATGAACCCGGCGCCTTGCCGTTCGATCTCCCCGGCCACCTGCTGTATCCGGCCCTTCCCTGGATCGGGGTCCTGGCGCTCGGCTATGGACTCGGGCCGCTGTTCAAACGCCCCGCCCAGGAGCGTGACGCCGTCCTGCGAAAGGCGGGGCTCGGCGCGCTGGCGCTTTTCATCGTCCTGCGGGCGACCAATTTCTACGGCGACCCGCGAGCCTTCACTTTGCGGGCCGACGAGATCGGCTCGGCGCTTTCCTTCCTCAACGTCACGAAATATCCGCCCTCGCTTCTCTATTTGCTGGTCACGCTCGGCGGCGCGGCGCTCGCCCTGCCCGCATTGGAGCGTCTTCGCGGGGCGGCCGGGCGCGCGCTCGTCGTATTCGGCCGCACGCCCCTGTTCTTTTACGTGTTGCATTTATACGCCGGCGCCGCCGGGGCCTTGGCGCTCGCGGCCTGGCGGGGCTACTCGCTCCAAGACATAAGCGCGGTCATCAAGTCCGGCGCGCCGCCGGCCGATTTCGGGACAGGCCTCGCCGGCGCCTATGTCGCCTGGATTCTCGTGGTCGTGGGACTTTACCCGCTCTGCCGTTGGTTCGCTGAAATCAAACGGCGCAGGAGCGACCTCTGGTGGCTGAGTTATCTGTAATCCTTAACGATCGCCCGCATTTTCCTGTCCCGGCGCCTTGGTGGGTCGGCCGCGCTCGCGTATAGAAGAATACAATAATTAGCGGTTATTCCGTTAGGCGAACGTCGCAAATGTGGTCCGGGGTCAGGTAATGTTGGAAAAACTGGTGGCCTTCTGTCTTCGCTGGCCCTGGACAGTGGTTCTTCTCACGCTGGCTCTCACGGGCGGAGGCGTTTACCTCACCGTCGAGCGTTTCGCGATAGATACGGACACCACAAATCTTTTTTCGCCGAACATGGCCTGGCGGAAAAACCAGACGGCGCTCTATCGCGCCTTCCCCCAGCTCGAGAATTCGATTGTCGCCGTCATCGACGCGAAGACCGGCGAAGCCGCCGACGACGCGGCGGCGCGGCTCACCGCCGCGCTCGCGGGCAAGCCGCTGATGCAGCGCGTCTGGCGCCCGGACGATCCGGCCTTCTTCATGAAAAATGGCTTGCTCTACCTCGACCTGCCCGAGGTGGAGCATACGGTCGGCATGATGCTCGGCCAGCGCGACGTGCTGACGCCGCTGGCCCAGGACCCGACCTTGCGCGGCCTCTCCACCGTCCTCGTCGCCAACCAGAAACGCGCCGCCGGCAGCGAGCGCGCGACGGCCATGTATCTCGCGGGTCTCGACGAATTCTCGCGCGCCTTCGAAGAGACGCTTGCGGGTCGCCAGACGCAGGTCGACTGGGAGAAGCTGCTCGCGGGCGGCAAGGCGGACGCCGCCCCGGCGGGTCCGCCGCTGGAGAAGCGCCGCATCGTGCTCATTACGCCGACGCTCGACTTCACCGCGCTGCAGCCCGCCGCCGACGCGATCGCGCTTGTCCGCAAGACCGCGGCCGAGCTCGGCGTCACCAAGGAGAACGGCTTCCTTTTCCGCCTGACCGGCGAGGCGCCGCTCGCGGATGAGGAATTCGCCACGCTCTCCGAGAACATGGCGCTGAACACCGCGGGCACGCTCGTCGTCGTCTCGTTCATCCTGCTCGCCGCGCTGCGGTCGCCCAAGCTTATCCTGGCGGTGCTGCTCACGCTGCTTGCCGGCCTCGCCATGACCTCCGGCGTCGGCGTGCTGCTGATCGGCCGCTTCAATCTGATTTCGGTCGCCTTCGCCGCGCTGTTCATCGGGCTGGGGGTGGATTTCGGGATTCAGTTCGCGACCCGCTACCGTGAGGAGCGCCACGGCCACGGCGATCTGGAGCGCGCCCTTCTCGCGGCGACGCGCGGCATCGGAGGATCGCTCACCCTCGCCGCCGTCTCGCTGCTCGCCGGCTTTTTCTGCTTCCTGCCGACGAAATTTCTGGGCGTCGCCGAGCTGGGGCTCATCGCCGGCGTCGGCATGATCATCGCCTATGTGGCGACGCTCAGCTTCCTGCCGGCGCTGATCAAGATTTTGCATCCGCCGGCCGAGCATGTGCCGATCGCCACCCATTCGCTGGCCACGGTCGATCACTGGATCGCCCACCACCGCAAGCTGGTCCTTTTTGGCACCGCCGCCGTCGTTCTCGCAGGAACGCCCTATCTTTTGCGGCTGCGTTTCGACTCCAACCCGATGAATCTGCGCGACCAGAAAGTCGAATCGGTCGCAACCTTCCTGGACTTGAACGCCGATCCCAAAACCGCCCCCAACAAGATCGAGACGCTGGCGTCTTCCTTCGAGGCCGCCCGCGAGCTGAAGCAGAAGATACTGGCCCTGCCCGAGGTCGATCATGTCGACTCGATCGAATCGCTCATCCCAGTGGATCAGGACGAGAAGCTCGCGCTGATCGAGCGCGCGTCGAAGGAGCTGCATGACGCGCTCTATCCCAAGGTGAGACCTGCCCCGAGCGACGCCGAGACGATCAAGGCCCTGACCAACGCCGCCAGAACGCTGCGCGCGGCGGTCGCCAAAGCGCCCTCCCCTCAGACGCTCCGCTTCGCCGCGGCGCTCGACGGCCTCGCCAAGGCGCGCCCCGAAATCCGCGAAAAGGCGCGCGCCGCCGCCTTCACGGGCTTCGAAAAGCTCATGGGCCAAATGCGCGACGCGCTGAAAGCGCAGCGCGTGACGCCCGACTCCTTGCCGGAGCAGCTCCGGTCGGACTGGATGACGCCCACCGGCGTCCTGCGCCTGGAGACGACGCCGAAGGGCGATGGCAACGATCTCGAGGTGATGACGAAATTCGCGGACGCCGTGCTTTCGGTCGCGCCAGAGTCGAGCGGCGCGCCGGTCATTATTTCGGAAGCCGGGAAAACCGTGACCCAAGCCTTTCTGCAAGCCGGAATCTACGCTTTCGTGGCCGTCTTCCTGATTCTGGCCATCGCCCTGCGCAACGCCAAGGACGTCGCGCTGACGCTCGGGCCGCTCGTGCTCGCCGGCGTGATGAGCCTTCAGGCGGCGGAAATATTGGGCGTGCCGCTCAATTTCGCCAATATTATCGCGCTGCCGTTGATGTTCGGCGTCGGCGTCGCCTTCCACATCTACTACGTCATCGCCTGGCGAAAGGGCGTCGTCGATATGCTGGCGTCGAGCCTGACGCGCGCCATATTCTTCAGCTCTCTGACTACGGGAACGGCTTTCGGCAGCCTTTTTCTGTCGAGCCATCCCGGCACGGCGAGCATGGGCGAATTTTTGACAATTTCCCTCTTCTTCACTCTGCTCGCGGCCTTCATCATCGTGCCGGCGTTCCTCGGACCGCCGCCGCATCCGGCCGAAGGCGAGGCTGATGCGGCTTGACGGCGCCGGCGTTCGGTTTTTCGCTGCGTGAGGACCGATATATTCTGCAAATGCGAATCAGGGGCCGGGCGTCATGAAGAGACTAATGCTGAGCATCCTCGCCGTGACGGCTTTTTGCGCGCCAGCTGCGGCTTCCGGCACGGACATTTATGGCGTTTGGGCGCGCGACGGCCATCCGACGGACAAGCTGGAATTCTTCGATTGCACAGGCAAGCTCTGCGCAAAGGGCATACTCCCCATGCGCGACGGCAGCCCGCCGCCGCTCATTCTGCGCTCCGCCGCGAAGACCGGCCCGAATAGCTGGAAGGGCGACCTCTACAACCCCGAGGACGGCAAAACCTACACGGGCAAAATTACGCTCGATTCGCCGGATCAGCTTACGTTGAGCGGCTGCCTCGTCGCCTTCCTTTGCCAGAGCGAGACATGGACGCGCATCTCGGGTCCGACCAAGACCATCGCCCCCGCCGACAAGACGGAAGCCAAGGGCGCCAAGGCGCCTGATTCCGCCAAATCCTCGGATAAAGACAAAGAAAAAGCCCCGCCGAAAGCGGCGGCTCAGGACGCCGCCAAGAGCGCGAAACCTGCGCTGCGGCCGAGCGACGCCAAACCGTCGCCCGCAAAGCCCGCGCCGGCAAAGGCGGCGGCTCCAGCAAAGCCGGCGGCGCCCAAATCGGGCGACGCCGAGGAGTGAGCGGCTTTCGCCGCAGGTTAAAGATAGGTAACTTGACGCTTGCTACGCCGTAGGCGAGCGTCACCGGACAAACCGGCGCGACCTTCGCCGGAGTGGTTTTGTCGTTCGAGCCTTGACTGGCTAAATCCCACATGTTCGATAGAGTTATCTTGACCGCGGCCTGTTTTTGGCGGACAGACCTCAGCGGAACAACAAGGACAAGCTTCCGTTGACGGCCGACGTCGTGTTCGCACTTGCTGGGAAAAAACGGAGCGCCGCGTTCAGCGCGGCGGCTGCGTTGTGCCTATCGTCCTGCAACCTCGATTGGGAGAAGCCGGACCTCGCGACGCCTCCGCCCGAGAGCTTCCGCGAGGCCAAACCGGCTTCCGCCAAGCCCATCGCGCGGGGCCCGGACTTCGCGGTCAAATTCGGCTCCAGGGAGCTGACGATGCTGGTGGAGCAGGCGGTCGGCGACAATCTCGACATCGCCGCCGCCGTGGCGCGCATTCAGCAGGCGGACGCCCAGGCGCGCGTCTCGAGCGCGGCGCTCTGGCCGAGCATCTCCATGCAGGACATCGCGCGCAGAACGCGCACGCCCGGCACGACGACCAACATCGGCTCGGCGAGCAGCGGCTTCACCCCGGCGACGACATCGTCTTCGACGACAACGTCTTCCTCGAACACCTTCAGCGCGCGCGAATTCAATTTCTTCCAGCTCGGCCTGACGGCGAGCTACGAGATCGACTTCTGGGGCAAGAACGAAGACGCCTCCTATGCCGCGCGGCTGCTGGCCAACGCCAGCCGCTTCAACCGCGACACGGTGGAAATCTCGACGATCGCCGCGGTGCTGAACGCCTATTTCCAGGTGCTGACCGCCCAGGACCGCTTGGCTATCGCCCATAACAACGTCGCCATCGCCGAGCGCGTCTACCGCGCCATTCAGGCGCGCTTCGAGGTCGGCGTCGCCAGCGTGCTCGACACGGCGCAGCAGGAGACCGTGGTCGCCCAGCAGCGGGCGAGCATCCCGCCGCTGGAGCAGACCCTGCGGCAAACGCGAAACCAGCTCGCCGTGCTCGTCGGCCAGACGCCCGAAAGCCTTTCCGTTAAGGGCGGATCGCTCACTAAGCTCTCCTATCCGAAAATCGCGCCGGGCATGCCGTCGGAGGTGCTGCTGCGCCGCCCGGACATTGCAAACGCCGAGGCCCAGCTCGCCTCGCAGGAATTCTCGGTGCTGCAAGCGCGGGCGATGTTCTTCCCCTCGATCACGCTCACCGGCCAATACGGGGTGCAGACCGCCTTGCTGCACAATCTTCTGCGCCCCGAGGCGATCGGCTGGCAAATCGCCTCGAATCTCGCCCAGCCGATTTTCGACGGCTATAATCTGCAGGGAAATTACGAGCTGCAGAAAGGCCGCTACGCCGAGCTTGGCGCGCTTTACAAAAAACAAATCCTGACGGCGCTCTCGGACGCGGAGAATGCGCTCATCGCCTCGAAGCAGACCGCGCAAGCGGTCAGGCTGCAGGGCCTCGCCGTCGCGGCCGCCCAGCGCGCGCTGACAGCCGCCGAGATGCGCCTGCAGGAAGGCACGATCGACATCGTTACGCTGTCGACGACGCAGAACACCCTGTTCCTGGCCCAGGATCAACTTGCTCTGGCCCGGCTGTCTTATTTTCAATCGGCGACGAGCCTATATCAGGCTCTCGGCGGCGGATGGTCACCCACCACGAGAGACGCCGAAATCGCTTCCGCAAACGCCGCCTATGAGGCGGACAAAGGGATCCATCCATGATACGCGCCGACCGGCGTATTCTCATGGCGCTCGGCGCGCTCGCAGTCGCCCTTGCCGCGGGCGGAGCCTATCGCGCCGGCGTGCTGCCGGGTTTTCCCGCCGCGGATAAACCCGCCGCCGACCAGCCCGACGGCAGACGCGGACGCGGCGACGCCATCGTCACCGTGACGACGGCGCAAACGCGCGTTCAGGACGTGCCGGTGACGATCGACGCCGTCGGCACGGTGCAGGCGCTCAACTCGGTCACGATCCGGACCCAGGTCGATGGAAGGCTGCTGCGCCTCGACTTCACCGAGGGCCAGGACGTCAAGAAAGGCGACGTCCTCGCCGAGATCGACCCGGCGCTCTACAAGGCGCAATATGATCAGGCCGTCGCCAAGAAAGCGCAGGACGAGGCCAATCTCGCCAATGCCCGCGTCGACATGGCGCGCTACGAAAAGCTCGTCGCCGGCAAGTTTCTGTCGCAGCAGCAGTATGCGACCCAGAAAGCCCAAGTGAGCCAGCTCGAGGCGCAAGTGCGCGCCGATCAGGCGGCGATCGACAACGCAAGGACGACGCTCGATTACGCCACGATCCGCTCGCCGATCGACGGACGCGTCGGCATCCGCCTCGTGGACGTCGGCAATATCCTTCACCCGTCCGATCAGAACGGCATCGTCATCATCACGCAGCTCAAGCCGATCTACGTCGTCTTCACGCTGCCGCAGCAGGCGCTGCCGGCGGTGCAGAAGGCGCAGGCCAACGGCGCCGCCACAGTGCGCGCGCTCGGCCCCGACAATGCGAGCGTGATCGAGACGGGCGAGCTGAAAGTGGTCGACAACCAGATCGACCAGCTCACCGGGACAGTGAAGCTGAAGGCCGTTTTCGCAAATGATAATCTGGCGCTTTGGCCGGGCCAGTTCGTCAACGTCCGCCTGATGCTCGACACGATCCACAATGCGATCGTCGCGCCGAGCCCCGCCGTGCAGCGCGGACCGAACGGCGCCTTCGTGTATACTCTTAGCGAAGACGGTCGTGCGAAAATGAAAAGCGTCACGACCGGACGGCAGGATGAGAATCTCGTCGTCGTCACGTCGGGGCTGGAGCCCGGGACGACGATCGTGACCAGCGGTTTCTCGCGCCTTTCCGAAGGCGCCAAGGTCCATGTGGTCAAAGCCGAGGAGCCCGTCGCCGCGGCGGCCGGCCCCGAAACCAAGCCAGAGCAGATCAATCGCCGCCAAGGCGGCGCAAAGGGAGAGGGCTCTCCCGGAAAGTAAACAGAAAGCGGCATGAATATTTCGGCGCCCTTCATCAACAGGCCGGTGGCGACCTCGCTCATGGCCTTCGCCGTCCTGCTGTTCGGCCTGCTGGGATATTCGCGTCTTTCCATCTCGCCGCTGCCGCAGGTCGATTTTCCGACCATTCAGGTTACGACGCAGCTTCCCGGCGCCAATCCCGACACGATCGCCTCGCTGGTGACGGCCTCGCTCGAGCGTCAATTCGGGCAGATTCCCTCGCTCGCCGGCATGTCGTCGCAAAGCTCCTTCGGCCTGTCTCAGGTCACGCTGCAATTCGCCCTCGACCGCGACATCGACGCCGCCGCGCAGGACGTGCAGGCGGCGATCAACGCCGCCGCCTCGACACTGCCGCGCGATCTCCCCTACCCGCCCGTCTACGCCAAAGTGAACCCGGCCGACACGCCGGTTCTGACCCTCACGCTGCGCTCCAAAACCGCGACGCTGCGCGATTTGAGCGATCTCGCCGACACGCTGATTGCGCCGCAGCTCTCTCAGGTCTCCGGCGTCGGCCGCGTGTCGGTGCAGGGCGGCGTGCGCCCCGCCGTGCGCATCGAGGCCGATCTCGCGCGGCTCGCCGCCAATCGCATCGGCATGGAGGATTTGCGCCAGGCGGTCGCGGCCGCCAACAACGCCGGCGCCAAGGGGTCGCTCGACGGCAAGCGGCAGTCCTACACGCTGGACGCCAACGACCAGATTCTTCAAGCCAAGCAGTATGAGACCATCATCGTCGCCTGGCGCAATAATTCGCCGGTGATGCTGCGCGACGTCGCCAAGGTCGCGGACGGACTCGAAAACGCCCGCGTCGGCGGCTGGTACAATGGCGAGCAGTCCATTGTGCTCGACGTGATGCGCCAGCCGGGCGCCAATATCATCGCGACTGTGGAGCTCGTCAAAGAGGCGCTGCCGAAGCTGCGCGGCGAGCTGCCGGCCGGCATGAGCCTCGACATCGTCAACGACCGAACCGATACGATCCGCGCCTCGATCCACGAAGTGGAGATGACGCTTTTCATCGCCGGCGGCCTCGTCGTCGCCGTCGTGCTGCTGTTCCTGGGCAGTTGGCGGGCGACGCTCATCGCCGGCGTCAGCCTGCCGCTGTCGATCATCGCCACTTTCTTCGTCATGTGGGGAATGGGCTTCTCGCTCGACAATCTCTCGCTGATGGCGCTCACCATCGGCACGGGCTTCATCGTCGACGACGCCATCGTGATGATCGAGAACATCGTGCGCAACATCGAGCACGGGAAGAAGCCGCTTCAGGCGGCGCTCGACGGCGCGCGCGAGATCGGCTTCACGGTGGTGTCGCTGACGGTCTCGCTCATCGCCGTATTTATCCCGCTTCTGTTCATGACCGGCATCGTCGGGCGCATGTTCCGGGAATTCGCGCTGACGCTCTCCATCGCCGTCGTCATCTCGGCGGTCATTTCGCTCACGCTGACGCCCATGCTCTGCGCGGTGCTGCTCAAAAGCGCGCCGACGCGCCCGCATTCGACATGGGAGATCGTGTCTCTGTGGCTCGACCGCCTCTATTATCGCTCGCTCGACTGGGCGCTGAAGCGCGAGACTTTCATGCTCGCGCTGACCGCCGGCACGCTCGCTTTGACGGTGGCGCTTTACATCGTCATTCCGAAAGGCTTCCTGCCGCGCCAGGACACGGGCGTGCTGAGCGTCGTCATGGAGGCTGCGCCCGACGCGTCCTTCGAGCGCATGAAAGCGCTGCAGGCGCAGGTGACGGACGTCTTCCGCAAAGACCCTGAAGTGACCGGCGTCACCTCCGTGCTCGGCGTCGGCCCGCTCAACGCCACGACGAATGTGGGCCGCCTCACCGTGACGCTACGCAGCCGCGAGATTCGCGACACGAGCGCCGACGCGATCGCCGATCGTTTGAAAACCGCCGGCGAGAAGGTTCCCGGCGTCTCGCTCTTCGTCGAGCCCGTTCAGGACATTCAAATCACGACGCGGCCGAGCCGCTCGCAATATCAATATACGCTGACCTCCGCCGACGCGGGCGAGCTTCTGCGCTGGTCCAATCGCCTCGTCGACGAATTGCGCGGGACGCCTGGGCTGAAGAACGTCGCCGCCGAGACGCAGGACGGCGGACTGCGCGCGCTGATGAAGATCGATCGCGAGAAGATGGGCCGGCTCGGCATTTCGGCGCAGGACGTCGATAATGTGCTGAACGACGCCTTCGGCCAGCGGCAGATTTCGACCATCTACACGCAGTCGAACCAATATCGCGTCATCCTGGAGGCCGCGCCGCAATATTTGCGCGACATGTCGGCGCTGGAGAAGCTGTATGTGGCGCCGATCGGCGGCGGGCCGCAGACGCCGGTCGCGACCTTCGTGCGCGTCGAGAACAAAGCCGCGCCGCTTTCCGTGGCGCATCAGGATCAGTTCCCCGCGTCCACCATCAGCTTCGATCTTGCCGACGGCGTCGCGCTCGGCGACGCGGTGAAGCTGGTGGCCCAGGCGCAGACGGCGATCGGCATGCCCTCGTCGATCATCGGCGTCTTCAGCGCCGACGCAGCCGAGTTCAACAAATCGCTCGCGAGCGAGCCCTGGCTCATTCTGGCGGCGATCATCGCCATCTATGTGGTGCTCGGCGTTCTGTACGAGAGCTTCGCCCATCCCTTCACCGTGCTCACCACTTTGCCGTCGGCGGGCGTCGGCGCGCTGCTTGCGCTGATGATCCTTCGCATCGATATGTCGATCGTGGCGCTGATCGGCATCGTGCTGCTCATGGGCATCGTGAAGAAGAACGCGATCATGATGATCGACTTCGCGCTCGAGGCGGAGCGCGACGAAGGGATGTCGCCCCGCGACTCCATCGTCCATGCCGCGCATATGCGTTTCCGGCCGATCATGATGACGACGCTCGCCGCGCTCTTTGGCGCGCTGCCGCTCGCCCTCGCGACCGGGCCGGGCAGCGAATTGCGCATTCCGCTCGGCGTCTCGATTATCGGCGGCCTGCTCCTCTCCCAGGCGCTGACGCTTTACACGACGCCGGTCATCTATCTGCAGGTCGACCGGCTGCGCCATCGCTTCATGAAGCCGCGGCAAGATGACGAAGCGGAGGCTTTCGAGGAAAGAGCGAGGGAGACCTTGCAGCGGCGGGAGGCGGCGGAATGAATGTTTCCGAGCCCTTCATCCGCCGGCCGGTCGGCACCACGCTCCTCGGCGCCGCGCTCTTCCTGGTTGGGGCCGTCGCCTATTTCTTCCTGCCGGTGGCAAGCCTGCCTGCCGTCGATTTCCCCGCGATCGGCATTGGCGCGTCGCGTCCCGGCGCCGATCCGGAGACGATGGCCGCCTCCGTCGCCGCGCCACTCGAAAGGCGCCTCTCCGGCATATCGGGCTTGAACGAGCTGACGTCGACGAGTTCGCTCGGCAGCACGCAGATCATCGCGCAATTCGACATCGACAAGAATATCGACGCCGCCGCCCGCGACGTTCAGGCGGCGATCAACGCCGCCCTCGTCGATCTACCGACCGACCTGCCCACTGCGCCGAGCTTTCGCAAAGCCAGCCAATCCACCATGCCCGTCCTGGTGCTGGCGCTGACGTCCGACACGCTGCCCACCAGCGCCATTTTCGACGCCACAGATTCGGTGATCGCTCAACGCATCTCGCAGGTGCCCGGCGTCGCCGAGGCGCGCATCGCCGGAGCGGAGCAGCCGGCCATTCGCGTGCAAGTGGATTCGGCTCGCTTGGCCGCAATGAATCTCGGCGTCAACGAGGTCGGCAAGGCGCTCTTCGCCGCCAACGCGCATGCCGCCGTCGGCGCGCTCTCGGGTGGATCGCAGGAGATCACCTTCGATACGACGGACCAGCTCTCGACGCCGGAAGACTATCGCAACATCGTCGTCGCGTCGCGCAATGGCGCGATCGTGAAGCTCGGCGACGTCGCCAGAGTGGAGCGGGGCGTGCGCAATCGCATGTCCGCCGGCTGGTTCAACGGCAAGCCCGCGGTCATCATCATCGTCACCAAGCAGCCGTCGGCGAATGTCATCGAGACCGTCGACCATATCAAGTCGCTGCTGCCGCAAATGCAGCAGTGGATTCCCGCCGGCATCAAAATCCACGTCTTCGCCGACCGCACCCAGACCATTCGCGCCAGCATTCACGACATCCAACTGACGCTCGCGATCTCGGTCGGGCTCGTCATGATGGTGGTGTTTTTCTTTCTGCGTCGCGCGACGCCCGTCATCGCCGCGGGAATCACAGTGCCGCTGTCACTCGTCGGCACTTGCGCCGCCATGTGGCTCGCCGGTTTCTCGATCGACAATCTGTCGCTGATGGCGCTCACCATCGCCGTCGGCTTCGTCGTCGACGACGCAATCGTGATGATCGAAAATATCGAGAGCTATCAGGAGCGCGGCCTCAACCGCTTACAGGCGGCGCTCGAAGGTTCGAAGCAAATCAGCTTCACGGTCGTCTCCATCAGCATGTCGCTCATCGCCGTCTTTATCCCGCTGCTCTTCATGGAAGGCGTGATCGGGCGGCTTTTGCGCGAATTCTCGGTGACGCTCACCTTCGCCATCCTGATTTCGACGGTGGTGTCGCTGACCGTCACGCCCATGATCTGCGCCTGGCTGCCGGCGCCGAAGCGCGATCACAAGACGCGCTTCGATCGCCTGGTCGAGAACGGGCTCGATGCAATTGTCTCCTTCTATGCGCGCACCTTGCGGCCCGTCGTGGACCATCCCTGGATCACGCTCGTCGTCATTCTGGTCTCCGTGCTCTGGACCGTGCAGCTCTACCGGACGATCCCGAAGGGCAATCTTCCCCAGGACGACATCGGCCTCATCAATGGCACGTCGGAAGCCGCGCCCGACGTCTCCTTCGAGGAGATGGTGCGGCTGCAAAGGCAGGTGAACGATGTCTTGATGAATGATCCGGACGTCGCCAATGTCGGCTCCTTCATCGGCGCCAACTCTCTCACCGCGTCGGGGAATCAGGGGCGCCTTTTCGTCGCCCTGAAGCCGATCAACGAACGCAAGTCGTCGAGCCGCGAAGTCGTCGACAGGCTGCGCGTATCCTTCGCAAAGATTGCGGGCGTCAGCGTCTATATGGTGCCGTCCCAGGATCTGCGCTCGGGCGGCCGCGTCAGCAAATCGCAATATCAGTTCACGTTGTCCGACGCCTCGCTCGACGAACTCGAGGAATGGCGCGTGAAGGTTCTCGCGCGGCTCAAGCAACTGCCCCAGCTCGCCGACGTCACCTCCGACAAAGAGGTCGGCGGGCTGCGCGCCCAGCTCATCATCGACCGCAACGCCGCCTCGCGCCTGAACGTGCCGATCGCCGCCATCGACAATGCGCTCAACAGCGCCTTCGGACAGCGGCAGGACACGATCATCTACACACAACGCAACCAGTACCGCGTGATTTTCGAGACGCCGCCGTCGCGTCAGCGCGACATCCGCGACCTCGCCGGGATCTATGTGTCGAGCGCCTCTGGCGCGCAAATTCCGCTGACGGCTCTCGCGCGCGTGGAACGCAGCTCGATGCCGCTCGTCGTGAATCATCAGGGCGTGCTGCCGGCCGTCACCATCTCCTACAATATCGCGCCGGGCGCCACCCTCGACGCCGCGACCGCTGCCGTCGAAAAAGCTGTCGAGGAGATGAACCCGCCGAGCGGCTTGCGTACCGGTTTTGCTGGGGACGCCGCAGACTTCCGCAAGGTGGCGCGCGGCATGGCGACGCTCATTCTCGCCGCGCTGCTCGCGGTCTACATCATCCTCGGCATTCTCTATGAAAGCCTCGTGCATCCCGTCACGATCATCTCGACCCTGCCTTCGGCGGGCCTGGGCGCGCTTCTGTCGCTCGAAGCCTTCGGCGTCGAATTCACCGTGATCGCCTTTATCGGCATTCTGCTGCTGATCGGCATCGTGAAAAAGAACGGCATCATGCTCGTCGACTTCGCGCTCCATGCCGAGCGCGAGCGCGGATTGTCCATCCACGACGCGGCGCTGGAGGCGGCGAAGGAACGCTTCCGCCCGATCCTGATGACGACGCTCGCCGCCATGTTCGGCGCGCTACCGCTCGCTTTTGCTGGGGGAATCGGCGCCGAGCTGCGCCGCCCGCTCGGCATTACGATCATCGGCGGGCTGCTGCTGAGCCAAGTGCTGACGCTCTATTCGACGCCGGTCATTTATCTCTTGATGAGCAAGCTGCGTCGCAAACCCCGCGAAGAATCATTTGCGCGCGAGCGGGCGGCGCCCGCAGAATAAAGCGGTCAATTGATTTACGTCATTCCCGATGCTCGCGCCGTTTGGAGACACAGGGAATCACCGCCGTCATTGCGAGGAGGCGGAGCCGACGACGCACCAGAGCCGCATCGCCGCCCTGGATTGCTTCGCTTCGCTCGCAATGACGGGCTCTGGGCAAAATCATGTCGGGCTTTCAGCCCGCGGGGAATGACATGGCCCAATGCGTGCTGTTCAAACGGAAGCGATGCGAGAGCGCGCGCTCAATGCGCCTCGGTCTCAGGCTGTTCGAAGAAAAAGCGCAGCACCTGCGCCTCGCCGCAATCCTCGACCGGCACGTGCCAGAACTTTGAATCCATGAAAGGGAAGCGCTCCATCGGCAGTTGGATCTGCGTGAGGCGCGCGTGATTGTCGAAGCCCCGTCGCATGGCGCGTTCGAGCAGCTTTATCAGCTCTTCCTCACATTCGGGCACTTCTGTCACGGTGAGGATCAAATTATTCGCAATGGGGAATGTTTTGTCGAAAAGCTGCTCGAATCGCGCCGTCGCCATCTTTGTGGTCTCCGCTGCTCATCACATGGAGCGTCGCGATTATCTTTCGGTTATTGCCGCGCTCCAATCAGCGTCGTTTCCGTCGCTTAAAGGTGCGGTTGACAGCCGAATGACCCTTCGCTGAAGGATTTATTACGGAAATTTAAGGCGCCTTTGTGAACGGACAAGGCGCTCCCCAGCGATCTTCGAAGACGAGGCTTTCGAGCGGCAGTCGCGACGCCCAGCGTTTCACTTCGAGCTCCGGGCGCCGATAGGCGCGCTCGATAAATCCCACGCAGAGATAGGCGACGACGGCAATCTCGTCCGGGATTCCCAAAATTGAGCGCAGCTCCTCCTCGCGCATGATGCTGACCCAACCGACGCCGACGCCTTCGACGCGCGCCGCAAGCCAGAGGTTTTGCACCGCGCAAGCCGTGCTCAAGAGATCGGTGTTGGGCTGTTGCGTGCGCCCCAGCCCGGTTGGGCCGTGGCGGTTGCGGTCGCATGTGACGCAGACATTGACCGGAGACTTCAAAATGCCTTCGAGCTTGAGATTGCGATAATGCGCGCGCCGCTCGGGATCGAGCATGTCGATCTCGGCCTGCGCGCCGCGCAGAAAGGCTTCATGCACCGCGCCGCGCACCGAATTGTCACGGATCACGATGAAATTCCACGGCTGCATGAAGCCGACGGAGGGCGCGTGGTGCGCCGCGTCGAGAATGCGAATCAGCAAATCCTGTGGGACGTCGTCCTCCAGGAATTCATTGCGCACGTCCCGGCGGGTATAGATCGCGCGATAAACCGCCGCGCGTTCGGCCTCGTCAAAAGGCGCGGCGGCGCCGATGTCGCGCTCGGCCTCGGCCGCGTCGAAAGGCGGCTTATCATGCGGATTGTCCGCCATTAGCCGGTCTCCAATGCGGCGTTTAACCGCGCCCAGGCCGCCTCACTCCCGGGGAGTCCGAACCGCAGCCAGATCGGCCGCTCGGGAAAGTCCCGCACAAGGACGCCCTTCTCGCACAGGCGCAAAAACCAATGTTGCGCCTTGCCGTGACGGACGAGTCGAAACAGCGACGCGCCGCCGAGGAGCTCAAACCCGGCGCGCGCCAGCGCCGCATCGAGACGCTCGGCCTCGGCCGCGCAGCCGGCGGCGGCGGCGGCGCGCCATCGCACATCGGCGAGCGCTTCAGCGCCAATCGCGAGCGCAGGGCCGGAGACCGCCCAGGGACCGAGCGCCGCGCGCAGAATCGCCGCGCGGGCGGGCGCGCATAGCGCGAAGCCGAGCCGCACGCCGGCAAGCCCATAGGCCTTTCCGAACGAACGCAACACGACCACGCCTTCCAGCAACGCGAGCGACGTCGCGCTGTGCTCAGGCGTGAAGTCCATGAAGGATTCGTCGATGACGAGCAATCCGCCCTTGCGCGTCATCTCTTGCGCCAGCGGGCCGAGGTCGCGCGGGAGAAGAATGCGGCCGTCAGGGTTATTCGGATTGACGATGACCGCGACGTCGAAACCCATGAGTGCTTCGATCGTCGCGACCGTCTCGACTTTCGCGCCGTTCGCGGCCCAGCAGGCGCCGTGCTCCGCATAGGTGAAGCCCAGCACGCCGACGCGATGGGCCGGAAACACGCGCGGCAGCAACTGAATGAAAGCCTGCGCGCCGGCGCCCGCGACGATCGCGCTATCTTGCGGGGCGCGGTAAGCCGCGCGCGCGGCGACGTCCAGATTTGCGAAAGCCGCCTCATCAGGGAGCCGCATCCAGGCTTCGGGCGCGATCACCGGCAAGAGGTAGGGATTGGGATTGATCCCTGTCGAGAGGTCGATCCACGGCTCGGGCGCATGTGGAAAAGCGCGGCGCGCAGCGTCGAGGCGCCCGCCATGCGCAATCGGGGACGAAAGCGGGGCATGCGCGCTCATCGCGCAATCTCCAACAAGGCGTCGAGATCGATATGCGTTTCGCAATGCGCCGCGAGCGCATCGAGTGTTTCCTCGATCATGTCCTCAAAATGCAGCGGCGACGCCTCGGCGCCGATCCATTGCAAGAACGCCGCGCGAAAGCTGTCGTCGGAAAAGAGCCCGTGCACATAGGCGCCCATGACGAGGCCATTGCGCGACATGGCGCCGTCGTGACGACCGTTATCGAAACGCAAGACCGACCGCGCGCAATCTTCTCCTGAGGTCTCGCCCACATGCATCTCATAGCCGCGAAAGGGCGCAGCGAAGGGGATCGCTTGGCCCACGACGCTTGTGAGCGTCTTCTTCTCCGTGAGCGTCGTCTCTATGTCGAGCAGGCCGAGCCCTGCCGCTTGCGCCACATCGCCTTCCATGCGCTGCGGATCGCAAATCATGCGGCCGAGCATTTGATAGCCCCCGCATATGCCGAAGACGCGCCCGCCGCGCCGCGCATGCGCAAGAAGGTCAATATCCCAGCCATTGGCGCGTAGCGCAGCGAGATCGGCGATCGTCGCCTTGGAGCCCGGAAGAATGACGAGCGCCGCCTCCGCGGGCAAAGGCGCGCCGGGCTGAATGAGACGCAGATCAACTCCCGGCTCCGCCTTCAACGGATCGAGATCGTCGAAATTTGCGATATGCGGCAACAGTGGAACGGCGACGACGACGCCATTGCTTTTGTTGCCGCGCGCGGCGCGCAAGCCGAAGGCGTCTTCGGCCGGCAGCCTTGTGGCGGCCTCGAAATAGGGAACGAGGCCCAGAGCCCGCCAGCCGGTGCGCGCCGCGATGAAATGCATGCCGTCATCGAACAGGGAGGCGTCGCCACGCATCTTATTCACGATGAAGCCCTGGACCATCGCCGCGTCTTGCGGATCGAGCACGGCCTTGCAGCCGACGAGCTGCGCAATGACGCCGCCACGGTCGATGTCGCCGACGAGAATGACGGGCGCATCGGCCTCGCGCGCAAAGCCCATATTGGCGATGTCGTTCTTGCGCAGATTGATCTCCGCCGCGCTGCCGGCGCCTTCGACAATGACGAGGTCGCTTTGCGCCTTGAGGCGCGCGAAGCTTTCCATCACCGCGGGCTTCAGGCGCGGCTTCCAGTCCTGATACTCGCGCGCCTTCGCCTGGCCTGCAATCACGCCGCGCACCACGATCTGAGAGCCATTCACGCCCTGCGGCTTCAACAGCACCGGATTCATGTCGACGGTGGGCGCCAGCCTTGCCGCGCGGGCCTGCAACGCCTGGGCGCGGCCGATCTCGCCGCCATCGGCCGTCACCGCGGCATTGTTCGACATGTTCTGCGGCTTGAAGGGCGCGACCCTGAGGCCGCGATTGACGAAGGCGCGCGCGAGCCCTGCGACGATGAGCGACTTGCCGACGTCGGAACCCGTCCCCTGAATCATCAACACCCGGCTCATGACGCGAGCAGCGCCATGACAGCGTCGATACTATGCGCGACGGCGACGCCCGCGCGCGGCGGCGGCTGGATCATAACGACAGGCAACCCAAGCGCGCGCGCCGCTTCGATCTTGGCGTAGGTGAGCGCGCCGCCGCTGTTCTTGCTGACGACGACATCGATGCGTTTTTCGCGCATGAGCGCGATTTCATCGGCGCGCGTGAACGGGCCGCGCGCGGACATCACCGCGCATTTAGGCGGAAGGTCGCTTGTTTCGGGCGGCTCGATCACACGCAGCAGATATGCATGCTGGGGCGCGGCGCGAAAATCCGCGACGCCCTGCCGGCCGATAGTGAGAAAGACGCGGCGGGGCGCAGCGCCGAGCGCTTGCGCCGCCGCTGCGTTGCTGTCGACTTCGATCCAGCGATCGCCGGCTATGGAACGCCAAGGCTCTCGCGCGTAGACGATCAGCGGCAGGCCGAGCGCGTCACAGGCGGCCTGTGCGTTCCCGGAGATTTGCGCGGCGAAAGGATGCGTGGCGTCGACGACATGCGTGATGCGCTCATCGACGAGATAACGCTTCAGCCCCTCTACCCCGCCAAAGCCGCCGACGCGCGTCGGCAAGGCGAGCGCGATGGGCGCGCTGGTGCGGCCGGCGAGCGACGCGATGGCCTCAAAGCGCGCCTCGGCCGCAATGCGCTCGGCGAGCGAACGCGCCTCGCTCGTGCCGGCCAGCAGAAGGATGCGGCGGCGACCCACGTCATTGCGAGCGAAGCGCGGCAATTCAGGGGCCGCGTCGTGGCGCTGGATTGCTTCGTCGCCTTCGGCTCCTCGCAATGACGGCGGGGATGTTCTCGGATTGCCAGCCAATTTCACTGCGGCTTTCACTCTGCGGCGAGCTTCACGGCGGCCGGGCTGCGGAACTCGGCGAGGAGCCTCTCGCGCTCGGCGTCGGCGGCCGCGATATGGCGCGCCTTCACATTGCCGAAGCCGCGGATTTTCTCCGGAACGCGGGCGAGCGCCACCGCGACGGCATGGTTCTCGGGCGTCAGCGCGGTCAGAAGCTCGTCGATCAGCGCTTCATATTCCGCCAGCAGCCGCCGCTCGACGATGCGATCATGATTGAAGCGCGTGAAGTCGAAGAAGGAGCCGCGCAGCCATTTGAGTCTGGCGAGAACCTGCATCACCTTGAACATCCAGGGGCCGAAGGTGATCTTGCGCGAACCGCCGAAGTCCGTCTTCCGCTGCAGGAAGGGGATCGGCGGCGCGAGATGCAGTTCGAGCTTGAGGTCGCCCTCGAAGGTCTCCGAAAGCTGGCGCTGGAAAGCTTCGGTCGTATAAAGGCGCGAGACTTCGAACTCGTCCTTGAAGGCCATGAGCTTGAAGAGATAGCGCGCGACGGCTTCGGTCAATTGCTGCGAACCGGGAACGCGCGCCTTTTCGAGCTGGGCGACCGCCGCGACACGGGCGCGGTAATGTTCGGCATAGGCCTCGTTCTGATAATCGGTGAGATAGGCGGCGCGGCGCTCGATCACCTCTTCGAGCGTCTTGGAACGCTCGCGCGTCTGCGTCGGACGTTGCAGCGATTCGACGACCGCCTCGACGCTCTTCATGTCATGCGCGGCGCGGCGGCCCCAGAGGAAAGCCGAATGATTCATCGGCACGGATTCGCCGTTAAGCTCGATCGCGCGCAGGATGGCGGCTTCCGAGAGCGGCAGATAACCTTTCTGCCAGGCGTAGCCGAGGATGAAGACGTTAGCGGCGATGGAGTCGCCGAGCAGTGTCTGGGCGAGCGCCGTCGTGTCGATGAAAGTGGCGTCGGGCCCGCCGGCGCGGCGGATCGCCTGCCTGACCTCCTCCGACGGTAGAATGAAATCGGGATTGCGCTCGATATCGCCGGGGAAGACCTCCGCGCTGTTGACGAGCACATGCGTTTTGCCCTGCTCCACGGTCGCCAATACGTGCTTGGCGCCGGCGACGACCAGATCGCAGCCGAGCAACAAATTCGCTTCGCCCGCGGCGATGCGGATGGCGTGCACCTCGGCGGGCGTGCGCCCGATCTTCACATGGCAATAGACGGCGCCGCCCTTTTGCGCGAGGCCGGCCATGTCGATGACGCCGACGCCCTTGCCTTCGAGATGCGCCGCCATGCCGAGAAGGGCGGAGATCGTCACGACGCCCGTGCCGCCGAGCCCCGCGATGAGAATGCCGTAAGGCGTCTCGCCGATGTCAGCGATCGTGGGCTCGGGAAGCGCCGGCTGGCCGCTCGCGTCTTCCTTGGTGGGCAGCGGCGCCTTCTTCATGCGCCCGCCATGCACGGTCACGAAGCTCGGGCAGAAGCCCTCCAGGCAGGAGAAATCCTTGTTGCAGACAGATTGGTCGATGCGGCGCTTGCGGCCGAATTCGGTCTCCACCGGCTGCACGGCGACGCAGTTCGACGCTGTGCCGCAATCGCCGCAGCCCTCGCACACCAGCTCATTGATGATGACGCGCGCGTCGGGATCGGGGAAGAGCCCGCGCTTGCGCAGCCGGCGCTTCTCGGTCGCGCAGGTCTGATCATAGATGAGGATCGTAACGCCCTCGGTCTGCGCCAGCTCGCGCTGCACCTCATTGAGGACGTTGCGATGGTGGATGGTGAGGCCCGGCGGCCAGGCGATGCTCGGCGGGTATTTTTCGGGCTCGTCGGACACGAGCGCGATTTTTTCCACGCCTTCCGCGGCGACCTGACTCACGATCGCCTCGACAGTCAGCTCGCCTTCGTGCTTCTGGCCGCCGGTCATGGCGACGACGCCATTGTAGAGAATCTTGAAAGTGATGTTGGTCTTGGCCGCGACGGCGAAGCGTATGGCGAGCGACCCCGAATGATTGTAGGTGCCGTCGCCCAAATTCTGGAACATATGCTTGCGCGTCGAGAAGGGCGCCTCGCCGATCCAATTGGCGCCCTCGCCGCCCATATGGGTGTAGCCCTCGGTGGAGCGGCCCATCCATTGCGCCATGTAATGGCAGCCAATGCCCGTATAGGCGCGCGCGCCTTCCGGCACATGGGTCGAGGTCGAATGCGGACAGCCGGCGCAGAAATGCGGCACGCGCAAGGTAACGTCGGTCATCGTCTTGCGCCGGTCCTGCAAGCGCTCCAGCCGCCGCACGCGCGCTTCAAGTTCTTCGGAGGGATGGTATTTCAGCAGCCGCCGGCCGATGGCGATGGCGATGTCATTGGCGTCGAGCGCGCCCTTTACGGGAAACAGCCACTCGCCGCGTTCGTCCTTCTTGCCGATGCAGACGGGCTGATGCGCCGAGCCGTATAGCTCCTCGCGCAGTTGCACCTCGATGAGCGAGCGTTTCTCCTCGACGACCATGATGAGGTCGAGGCCACGCGCGAAGTCGTGCAACCCCTTGGGTTCGAGCGGCCAGGGCGCGGCGATCTTATAGAGACGCAAGCCGAGATCATTGGCGCGCGCCTCGTCGATGCCGAGATCGTCGAGCGCTTGTCTTACGTCGAGATAGGACTTGCCGACGGTGATGACGCCGATCTTGGGATTAGCGCCGCCCGAGGTGATGATGCGATTGAGACGATTGGCGCGGATGAAGGCGAGCATGGCGTCGCGCTTGCTTTCCTGCAGCCGCTCCTCCTGCGCGAGCACGGGATCGCCCGGGCGGATGTTCAGCCCGCCGGGCGGCAGGACGAAATCCTCCGGGATGATCGGCTGCACGCGATCGAGAGACGCGTCGATCGAGGCGGTCGACTCCACCGTGTCCTTCAGAAGCTTCAAGCCGACCCACACGCCGGCGAAGCGCGACATCGCAAAGCCGTAAACGCCGTAATCCAATATCTCCTGCACGCCGGCGGGCGAGAGGATCGGCATCATCACATCGACAAAGTGAAAGTCCGATTGGTGCGCGGTCGTCGAAGATTCAGCGGTGTGATCGTCGCCCATGAGCGCCAGCGCGCCGCCAAAACGCGATGCGCCCGCGAGATTGACGTGGCGGAGCGCATCGCCGCTGCGGTCGACGCCCGGCCCCTTGCCGTACCAGATGGAAAAGACGCCGTCGTACTTGCCTTCGCCGCGCATCTCGGCCTGCTGCGCGCCCCAGACGGCGGTGACGGCGAGATCCTCGTTGAGGCCCGGCATGAAGAGAATGTCATTGGCGTCGAAGAGGGCTTTCGCCCTGTGCATCTGCGCGTCGACGCCGCCGAGCGGCGAGCCGCGATAGCCGGTGATGAAGCCCGCGGTATTGAGCCCGGCGCGGCGGTCGCGCTCCTTTTGCATCAACAGCAGGCGCACAATAGCCTGCGTGCCGGTGATCAGCACGCGGTCTCGGGCAAGGTCGAAACGGTCCGAGAGCCTAGCCTCGGCGAAGGCGGAGCCGGGGTTCAAGGCGCCGGCGACGTGATCCGCCATACAACAACTCTCCTGCGCGAAAGGGCGCGCGCTTGGCTTACGCGCGACGAACGCAATGACGACTAGGAACGAGCATAGAAGCCCTCTCTCCGAGAGCCCAATCGCAAGGCGCGAGCCGCCGCCTATCTCTCATCCAATGGCCATCCGCTGGCGCCCCAGGGAGGCGCGGCTCTCCATGCTCGTATTTTATGACAGAGCGAATAATGTTTTCAAGAACCCATATAGAGAGACGCACAGGCGCTGGCGCCGCGCCCTGTTTTCGCCGATTTCCGGCCCTAAGCAGCCATTCCGTTGGCGCCCAACGGAATGGCTGCTAGATTCTCATTGACCGGCAGGATTTCTATCGGAAATCGCATGGCGCTTTTCCGAAATCCCGCTCAGTCGGAACAGACATGAAGCCCCTCAAAATCTCGATCCTTTCCGCTTTGGCCCTGGCCTGGGTCGCCGTGGCGCAAGCCCACCCGCATGTCTGGGTCGCCGTCCGCAGCGAGACGGTCTTCGGCCCCGAGGGGAAGATTCTCGGCGTGCGCCACGCCTGGGAATTCGACGAAATGTATTCGGCCTTCGCCGTCCAGGGGCTCGGCAAGGACGGCAAGCCGCCCACACGGGAGGAGCTTGCGCCGCTCGCCAAGACCAATGTCGAGTCGCTCGCCGAATTCGACTATTTCACCTATGCGAAGCAGAACGGCGCCAAGGCCGCCTTCAAGCCGCCGGAGGGCGTCTATCTGGAGGCGAACGACAAGAAGATCGTGACGCTGCATTTCTTCTTGCCGCTCGAGACGCCTGTCCCCGCGAAAAAACCCTTCTCTTTTCAGGTCTATGACCCGACCTATTTCGTCGCCTTCGCCTTTGAGAAGAAAGACCCCGTCAAGCTCGCGCAAGCGCCGAGCGGCTGTTCGATCAGCCTCGTCGAGCCAGCGCCGCTCGTCGCGACGGATAATCAGAAGCTGAGTGAAGCCTTTTTCCAGAACATGTCGCCCGGCGCCGATTTCGGCGTGAAGCTCGCGACCCGCGCCATCGTGGCCTGCCCGTGACGCCGCGGCGGTTGGGGTTCCTTGCGGCGGCTGTCCTGGCGCTCGCGGTCTGCGCGATCGAGCCCGCGGCCGCCCAGCGCCATCCCTTCGCCATTGGCGCCGGCGAGACGGCCTGCGGCGCCGGGGGCTTCGCTGGCCTCATGCTCGCATGGCAAGGCAAGTTCAACGCCGAGCTGCAGGCGGCCGCGCGCGCGCTGAAAACCGACCCCGGCGCCTTTCTCGCCCTCGCCGCGGCAAGCTTCGCCTATGGCGTCTTTCACGCCGCCGGACCCGGCCACGGCAAGGCCGTGCTGACCTCCTATATGGTCGCCAAGGAAGTGCAACTGAAGCGCGGGCTGACGCTGGCCGCCCTCGCCGCTTTGCTGCAGGGCGTGGTGGCGATTGCGCTGGTTCTCGTCGCGGCGGTCGTCTTTCGCGCCACCGCGGGGCAGATGACCAACGCCGCGCGCGTCATCGAAATCGCGAGCTATCTCGCCATCGCCGCGCTCGGCGCGAAGCTCCTATGGTCCAAAGGCTCTGGCCTTCTCGCCGCTCTGCGCCAACCGGCCGTGGCCGTCGCCGCTGCGAGCGGCTCCAGCCGGTTCCTGTGCGAAGCGATCGACGATCCCAGCCACACGCATGGTCCAAGCTGCGGCTGCGCGCCTGATCCAGCGACGCTGTCCGGCCCGGGCTTTCGTTGGGGAGACGCTCTTGCGACCGTGTTCGCGGCGGGATTGCGGCCCTGCTCCGGCGCGATTCTTATTCTGGTCTTCACGCTGTCGCAGGAGACGCTCGCGGCAGGCGCCGGCGCGGTTCTGGCGATGTCGGCGGGCACAGCCGTGACGACCGGCGCGCTCGCCGCCGTCGCCGTCTACGCCAAGGATCTGGCGCTGCGCGTCAGCGGCGGCGGCGCGCGGCGCATGGCGATCGTGGCGCGCACGGCCGAGCTTCTCGCCGCGCTTCTGGTATTTGGCCTCGGCCTCGCATTGCTCGCCGGCATGGGCGCTTCTTGCAGCGCATCGTAAATTTCGTGCGCCGCAGCACAATTCTCGCGGCTCGGTCGCCGTTAAACGCCTGACACACGCGCTATTTTGATTGCAGAAAACGATTCGGCGCCAGACCGTTCGAATTGCCAGATTCCTTTTTCGAGGGTGGAAAATGACGAGCCCAGAGCAACAGCACGACCCCTATGCGACGCGGCCCTGGCTCGCTTCCTATCCGGCGGGCGTTCCGGCCACGATCGACCCAGGCCGTTCGACCCTCGTCGATCTCCTGCGCAAAAGCGCCGCCGCCTATGCCGATCGCCCCGCGATGGAAAGCTTCGGCGCACGGCTCAGCTATCGCGAATTGACCCGCGCCGCCGAAGCCGTCGCGTCCTGGCTGCAAAGACAAGGGCTGGAGAAAGGCGATCGCGTCGCGATCATGTCGCCCAATGTTCTCGCCTATCCGGCGATCCTCTTCGGCGTTTTATTGGCGGGCGGCGTGGTCGTGAACGTCAATCCGCTCTATACGCCGAGCGAACTCGAATTCCAGATCAACGACGCGGGCGCGCGTTTCCTCTTCGTTTTCGAAAATTTCGCACATACCGCGCAAGCCGCCTGGCCGCGCATGAAAGTCGAACGGGCGATCATCGTCGCGCCCGGCGATCTCATGGGGCTGAAAGGCTTCCTGGTGAATTTCGTCTCGCGGCAGATCAAGCGGGCGGTTCCCGCCTATGCAATTGCGGAAAGCCTGTCCTTCGCCGAGGTTTTGCGCGAAGGCGGCAAGCGTCCGTTCACGCCGGCCCAAATCGCGCCCGAGGACGTCGCCTTTCTGCAATATACGGGCGGCACCACCGGCGTGGCCAAGGGCGCAATTTTGCTCCACCGCAACGTCGCCGCCAATGTCGAGCAGACCTGGGCCTGGCTCGACTCCTATCTCGGGCCGACCGGCCCGCATGTGATGGTGACGGCGCTGCCGCTCTACCACATCTTCGCGCTCACGGCCTGCTGCATGCTGACGATGCGGGCGGGCGGCTGCTGCCTGCTCATCGCCAATCCGCGCGACCTCAAGGGGCTTATCGCGACGGTGCGCAACGCCCGCTTCACCGTCTTCTCGGGCGTGAACACCCTCTATGCAGCTCTCGCCGATCACCCGCGTATCAGGGATGTCGATTTCTCCAATCTCAAGATGAGCATCTCCGGCGGCATGTCGACACAGCAGGTCGTCGCGCAAAAATGGAAGGCGATAAGCGGAAAACCGATCGTCGAAGGCTACGGCCTCTCCGAGACGTCGCCGATCCTGACCGTCAACCGCGCAGACATTGCGGAGTTCACCGGCGCCATCGGCTACCCCCTTCCCTCGACCGAGATTACGCTGCGCGACGAGCATGGCGACGCGGCGCCCTTTGGCGAGCGCGGCGAGCTCTGGGCGCGCGGCCCGCAGGTGACGCCGGGCTATTGGCGCCGCCCCGACGAGACCGCCAAGGCCATGACCTCCGACGGCTTCTTCAAGACGGGCGACGTCGCCGTCATGCAGCCGGACGGCATGTTCAAGATCGTCGATCGCCTGAAGGACATTATTCTCGTCTCGGGATTCAACGTCTATCCCAATGAGGTGGAGGCGGCGCTCGCCGAACACCCGAAGGTGAAGGAAGTCGCCGTCATCGGCGTGCCCTTCGCCCATTCCGGCGAAGCGCCCATGGCCTTCGTCACGGCACGCGATCCGAGCCTTACAGCCGACGAGCTGCGCCGCTTCGCCCATGAGCGACTCACCGGCTACAAGGTGCCGCGCTTCTACGAGTTTCGTGATTCCTTGCCGAAAACCAATGTGGGGAAGATTTTGCGCCGCGCGCTGCGCGACGAATATTTCGCGCGGCCCAAGGCGCCTGCCAATGAGGAGCAGGCGTAGGCCCCCTCCCCAGCCCTCCCGCGGGAGAGGGAGCAGAGCGCGTCCTTCATCGACAACGCTGATCGTGAGCGTCCCCTCTCCCGCGAAAGCGGGGGAGGGACAGGGAGGGGGTCAACCTCCGAATTGGCGCGCCGCCTCGTCGATCCCCGCGTGAACAAGATCCAGCTCCTCGCCCGTCACGCAATAAGGCGGCAGCACATAGATTGTCGGCCCGAGCGGGCGCAGCAGCAATCCGCGCGCGTTGAAAAAGCGCATGAGATCGAGGCTGATGGTGGCGAGATAGCCGCTCTGCGCGACCGTCATATCGAGCGCCACGATCGTGCCGAGCTGACGCACTGACGAAAAGCGTGAGTCTTGCGCAAAACGCGCGGCGCGTTCGGCCTGCATGGCGCAGAGATTTGCGACGCGCGCGCGCGCGTCGGTCTTTTCCCATACTTCCAGATTGGCCAAAGCGGCGGCGCAGCCGATCGGATTGGCGGTATAGGAGCTCGAATGGAAAAAGGCGCGGGCGCGATCCCGCGCATAATGCGCTTCGTAAATCTCGCGCTTGCACATGGTGACGGCGAGCGGCACGGCGCCGCCAGTGAGGCCCTTCGAATAGCAGGCGATGTCGGGGACGATATCTGCCTGCTCGCAAGCGAAGAGCGTTCCGGTGCGGCCGAAGCCCGTCATCACTTCATCGGCGATGAAGAGCGTCCCATATGTTTCGCAGATGCGCTTCATCTCGCGCAGCACCTGCGCGCTGTAGGTCAACATGCCGCCGGCGCCGAGGATCAGCGGCTCCACGATAAAGGCCGCCGCGCCCTCGCGACAAAACTTCTCGAGCGCGTCGAGCGTTTCCTGCTCGGCCCCCGCATGCGGAAATGGCGCGCGCGCAACGTCGAAGAGCAAGGGCTCGTAAGGCGCGTTGAAGACCGAGCGCGCGCCGGCCGACATCGTACCGACCGTATCGCCGTGATAGGCGTGCTCCAGCGCGATCACGCGCGCGCGCGTCTCGCCGCGATGGCGCCAATAGCCGAGCGCCATTTTGATCGCCACCTCGACCGACGTCGAGCCACTGTCCGAGTAGAAGACGTAATCGAGCCCCGGCTGGGTGATCTCGACGAGGCGGCGCGCCAGCGCTTCCGCAGGCTCATGGGTGAAGCCCGCGAAGATGATCTGATCGAGCGTCTCGGTCTGCTTGCGGATCGCCGCCATGATCTCCGGGCGACGATGACCGTGGGTGATCACCCACCATGATGAGATGGCGTCGAGAAAGCGCGTTCCGTCTTCCGCCGTGAGCCACGCGCCTTCGGCATGCGCAATCTTATAGGCGCCCGGTTGCAAGGCGTGTTGCGTGAATGGGCGCCAGACAGGCGAATCGGTGACGATGCTCATCTATTCGAAATCCGTTCGCGAGAAGGCCGCGTCGAAAGCCGCGCGCAGCGATTCTTTCGACAAGACGGGAAGGCGCGGCAGGCGCCCGAGCGCCTTCACCTCGCCGATGCGCACGATCGTATCTTGCGCCGCCCGCTCTTCCTCGCCTACGAAGGCGACGCCATGAATGGCGATATCGCGATGGCGCAAGGCTTCGATCGTCAGGAGCGAATGATTGATCGTACCGAGCCGCGTGCGCGCCACCAAAATGACAGGCAGGCGCCAAAGCGTCATAACATCGATCGTCAGGATATTATCCGTAAGCGGAACCATCACGCCGCCTGCCGTCTCGATGACGAGAGGCCCCGCGACATCTGGCGGCGCGAGGTTTGCGG
The DNA here is from genome assembly GCF_027925385.1 of Methylocystis iwaonis. Taxonomy (NCBI): domain Bacteria; kingdom Pseudomonadati; phylum Pseudomonadota; class Alphaproteobacteria; order Hyphomicrobiales; family Methylocystaceae; genus Methylocystis; species Methylocystis iwaonis. Next base: position 481,917 of record NZ_AP027142.1, on the reverse strand, counting down.
CGTAGATTTCCACGCCCTCGGCTCGCGCGGCGATATGCGGCGAGGCGGGAAGCCGTAAGCGCCAGGCTTCGGGAAGAATGCGCTCTTGCGGCGCGCCGGAGAGCCGCGCCACAGTCTGCGAATCCGTCTCCTCGTCGAGACCCGCCTGCACGGGCTTCCAATAAGAGGCGCCGAGCGCCTGCACGAGCCCGGCCGAGAAGATCGTCTTGCCGACGCCCGTATCCGTCCCCACGATCACGAAGCGGCGCGTCACGCCTTCGCCTTCGCGAGTTCTTCGGCAAGATCCGAGATCATTTGCGTGGTCTGCGCTGCGCTGACGTTGAGCGTCAGCGACAGCCGCAGACGCGCCGTCCCCTCCGGCACGGTCGGCGGGCGGATGGCGCGAATATCATAGCCACGCATGCGCATCCGCGCCGCGAGCGACATCGCCAAAGCGTCCGCGCCGACGATGACAGGCTGCACCTGCGAGCCAGACGGCGCGACGTCGCACAGACGCTGCAACTCGCGACCCGCAAGCGCGACGCGATCGCGCAAGGCCGCGCGGCGGTCGTCGGCGCCTTCGACAATCTTCAAGGCGCCGCGCACGCAAGCCGCGACAAGCGGCGAGGGCGCTGTCGCGAAGATGAAATTACGGCAGCGGTTGACCAGAAAATCACGCAGCGGCGCCGCAAGACAGACGAGCGCGCCCGAGGCGCCAAGCGCCTTGCCGCAGGTATGAACGGAAATCACATTTTCACGCCCCTCAAGGGCCGCAGCGAGGCCTCGCCCGCCGGGACCATAGACGCCGGTAGCATGGGCTTCGTCGATCAGCAGAAAGGCTTCATGGCGGTCGGCCAAGGCCATCAGCTCGTGGAGCGGCGCGATGTCGCCATCCATGCTGTAGAGGCTTTCGACGGCGATCCAGGGACGCCCCTTGCCGCCTTTCGCGCGCCAGCCAACAATCGCGTAGCCGAGCGCGCCGACGTCATTATGCGCGAAGGCGGCGCAGGGCGCGCGGGAGAGCCGCATGCCATCATGCGCGCTCGCATGAATGAGCGCGTCGTAGAAGATCATATCCTCGCGCTGCGGCAGCGTCGACAGCAGCGCCTCATTGGCCGAGAAGCCTGCGCCGAAGAACAGCGCGCTTTCGGCGTGGAAGAAGCGCGCAGCCTGCGCCTCCAGCGCCTCGTGCTCCGGGTGATTGCCGCGCAGCAGCCGCGAGCCGCCGGCGCCCACGGGAACGCCGCGCGCGACCGCAGCCGCCGCGGCGGCCGAGAGCTCGCGCGATTCGGCAAGCCCCAGATAGTCGTTGGAGGCGAAATCAAGCCCGGCGCGCGGCGCGAGCGTCCGCAGCCGGTCGCGCGCGGCAAGGCCGGCAAGGTCCGCCTTGTAAGGCTCGAGCGTCTCCGCCACGTGTCGCTCCCTGATTTCGAGGGGGTTGGTAAAGACTGGCGCGAATGGGGTCAATGGACCGCGCGCCTCGGGACCGCGAGCCTTCAGGCTCGCTCCAAGAATGCGGGCCTGAAGGCCCGCGGTCCAGGGGCGCTCCGGCTTGGGCGCGGGGTTGAAAATTCGGGCGCGTCTCGCGATGTTAGGGGCGCTCGGAGTTCCGATCATGCCCTCTCCCGACGCCCCGCCCGCCCGCGCGCCCTGGCCGCCGATCCTGATTGCGCTGACGATTCTCGCCGGTCTCGCGTTCGACCGCGCGAGCGGCGGCGCCTTGGTGGGGCTTGTCGCCTTCCCCGGCGCCCGGCTCCTCGGCGGCGTTATTATCGCGCTCGCGCTCGCCAATGATATTTGGTGCGCCCAAGCCTTTGCGCGTCACAAGACGACGATCCTGCCGCACCGCGCCGCCGCGCATCTCGTGACGGACGGTCCTTTCCGCTGGTCGCGCAACCCGATCTACATCTCGCATATCGCGGTCGTTCTGGGCGTCGGGCTTCTCATCGGCTCGCCCTTCACCGTGCTTTTGACGCCGCTTCTCGCCTTCGGGCTCCAGAAGCTCGCCGTCGAGCCGGAGGAGCGGCATCTCGCTGCAAAATTTGGAAACGATTACCAGGCCTATAGGGCGCGCACGCGTCGCTGGCTTTGAAGGAGGAATAGTTGAGCGCCGAGACGACGCGGTTCGATTTCAACGTGCGCGGCATGACTTGCGCCTCCTGTGTCTCCCATGTCGAGAAAGCCTTGACCGCCACGCCCGGCGTCGCCTCGGCGAGCGTCAATCTCGCGACCGAACGCGCCGATGTCGCGCTGGCGCCGGGCGCCGACCCCGCCGTGATCGCCAAATCGGTGGCCGACGCCGGCTATGAGCCGGTCATCGAGACGATCGAGCTCGGCGTCGGCGGCATGACCTGCGCCTCCTGCGTCGCCCATGTCGAAAAGGCGCTCAAAGGCGTTCCGGGCGTGTTGGAGGCGAGCGTCAATCTCGCGACGGAGCGCGCGAGCGTGCGCGCCCTCTCCGGCCCCGGCCTCGCCGAGCGCCTGCGTCGCGCCATTACGGAGGCTGGCTATGAGCCGCGCCGCATCGAGACCGACGCCGGCGCGACCGACCGCGAACGCGCGCGGCGCGAGGCGGAGATGAAGACGCTGCGCTTCAATCTCATCCTCTCCGCCGTACTGAGCGCGCCGCTGTTCATCGTCGAAATGGGCGGGCATCTCGTCCCCGCTTTTCATCATTGGACGATGATGACGATCGGCGAGGAGTTGGTGCGCCAATTCTCCTTCCTGCTCGCGACGCTCGTCCTCTTCGGGCCGGGCGCTGTCTTCTTCGTCAAAGGCGTTCCGGCGCTGCTGCGCGGCGCGCCGGATATGAATGCGCTCGTCGCGGTCGGCACGCTCAGCGCCTATCTCTATTCCTTCGTCGCGACCTTCCTGCCGCAGCTTCTGCCGGCCGGCGCGGTCTATGTCTATTACGAGGCCGCGACCGTCATCGTGACGCTGATCCTTTTCGGCCGGTTTCTCGAAGCGCGCGCCAAGGGCCGCACCTCGGAAGCCATTCGCGCGCTTGCAAAATTGCAGCCCAAGACCGCGCGCGTCGATCGCAACGGCGACACGGCCGATGTCGACATCGACGACGTGCGCGTCGGCGATATCGTGCTGGTGCGGCCGGGCGAGCGTATCCCCACCGACGGCGTCGTGACGGCAGGCTCATCCTATGTCGACGAATCCATGGTGACGGGCGAGCCCGCGCCCGTCGCGAAAACCATCGGCGCCACTGTCACGGGCGCGACGGTGAACGGCTCCGGCGCCTTCTCCTTCCGCGCAACGCGGGTTGGCGCCGATACGGTCCTCGCCGGCATCATCCGCATGGTGGAGCAGGCGCAGGGCGCGAAGCTTCCGATTCAGGCGATGGTCGACCGCGTCACCGCCGTCTTCGTGCCGGCGATCTTCGCCATCGCTGCGATCACCTTCGTCGTCTGGATGGCGATCGGCCCCGAGCCGCGGCTCACTTATGCGCTGGTCAGCGCCGTCGCCGTGCTCATCATCGCCTGCCCCTGCGCCATGGGGCTCGCGACGCCGGCCGCCATCATGACCGGCACTGGGCGCGCGGCGGAGCTGGGCGTGCTGTTCCGAAAGGGAGAAGCGCTGCAAACCTTGCAGGATGTGACGCTCATCGCCTTCGACAAGACCGGCACGCTGACCTTCGGCAAGCCGCGCCTCACCGATCTGATCCCGGCGCCCGGCGAAGACGAAGCGGCGCTGCTGCGGCTTGCAGCGAGCGTCGAGGCGCAATCGGAGCATCCCGTCGGCGCGGCGATCGTCGCCGCCGCGAAGGATCGTGGGCTAGCTGTACCAGCGGCCGAGCAGTTCGAGTCTGTTTCAGGCATGGGCGTCGCCGGCCTTGTCGATAAGCGGAAGGTCGCGATCGGCGCCGCGCGTTACATGGCCTCGCTGGGCCTCGATACGACGGCCTTCGAGACAGACGCCGCCGCGCTCTCCGACGAGGGCAAGACGCCTTTCTATCTCGCGGTGGAGGGCGAGACGCGGGCGATCCTCTGTGTCGCCGACGATTTGAAGCCCACCACCAAGCCCGCGATCGACGCGCTGCACGCCATCGGCGTCAAAACCGCCATGATCACCGGCGACGAGGCGCGCACCGCCAACGCCATTGCGCGGCGCCTCGGCATCGACGAAGTGATCGCGGGCGTGATGCCCGACGGCAAGGTCGCCGCGCTCGAACGGCTGCGCGAAACGGAAAAAATCGCTTTTGTCGGCGACGGCGTGAACGACGCCCCGGCGCTCGCCGCGGCGGACGCCGGCGTCGCCATCGGCACGGGCACGGACATCGCCATCGAAGCCGCCGACGTCGTGCTGATGTCGGGCGATCTCGCCAAAGTGCCGGCGGCGCTGGCGGTGTCGCGCGCGACGATGCGCAACATCAAGCAGAATCTCTTCTGGGCCTTCGGCTATAACGCGCTGCTCGTGCCTGTCGCGGCCGGCGCGCTCTATCCGGTGAATGGCGTGCAGCTCTCGCCCATGCTCGGCGCCGGCGCCATGGCGCTTTCGAGCGTCTTCGTGCTGACCAATGCGCTGCGCCTGCGCCGGTTCAAGCCGCCGGTCATCGCCGAGACGCCTCCCGGTCATCGCGAGGAGCGTAGCGACGACGCGACCCAGGAGACTCATCTCGGCTCTGGATTGCTTCGCTCCGCTCGCAATGACGAGGCGGCGGCTGCGCCCGTAAAACAGGACAACAAGGAGGAAAGAATGACGGCTTTCAATGTGCAAGACATGACCTGCAACATGTGCGTCAAACATGTCACCAAAGCGGTGCAGGCGGTCGAGCCCGGCGCGGATGTGAAGGTCGATCTCGCGACCGGCAGGGTCGACGTCTCCCCGGCGCCGAAGGACCCCGAGGCGCTGGCGAAAGCCATCACAGACGCCGGCTACCCGGCGCAAGTCGCGGCCTGACGGCTAAAGCCAATCGGCGTCTGAAATTTACACAGCGCCTGCATGCCGCGTTCGATATTTCGAACAAAAGCGGATATTATGCCGGCCGACTCAAAACAGGGAGCCGGCCGGGGCGGCGTGAACGCAATGGGCGTCGAAGGGAAAGAAAAACACAAGATTCTCGAAGCGGGCGCGCTGGCGCTCTCGGGTCAGCTCGGCGCCACCGTTCAGCGGCTACGCAAGGCCTATAATCTCTCGCTCTCGGAATTGTCTCAGCAGTCGGGCGTCGCCAAGTCGATCATCAGCCAGATCGAGCGAAACGAGACGAACCCGACGCTCGCCACCATCTGGCGCCTCGCCCAGGCGCTCGACGTCTCGATCGAGCGCGTGCTTCAAACGACGGAAGACGAGCCCTTCCTCGAAAAGACCAGCAAAGCCGATACGCCGATCCTCGTCTCCGACGACGGCAAATGCCGATTGGCGATCATCGGCTGGATCAAGACGGTCGAATGGCTGCAATCCTACGAGCTCTCCGCCGATCCGGGCGGGACGCTCGAATCGGACGCCCATCAGCGCGGCTCGGTCGAAAGCCTCTCGGTGCGCGAGGGCGAGCTGGAGGTGGAGGTCGCCGGCGTCAAGGAGACGGTGAAGGCCGGCGAGACGCTGCGCTATCGCTGCGACCGTCCGCACATCATCCGCAATATCGGCAAGGCGCAGGCGCAGGCGACTATGGTGTGCATTCTGAAAGCGGCGGTGATGGAGTAATATGGAAGCGTTTGATTGATACGCTCGCGAAGCGAGTGATCGGGAATCCAGAGCAAGGTTAGCGCTTGCTGCGCGATCTGGCGCGCGAGCCCGTGCTGAAGTGGCGCCCAGCGTCTCCGTCATTGCGAGGAGCGTAGCGACGAAGCAATCCAGAACAGCTATTGCGGCCCTGGATTGCTTCGCTACGCTCGCAATGACGGGGTGTCATTCCCGACGCTCGCTTGGGCGAGCGATCGGGAATCCAGAGCAACACCAGCGCTTTTTGGGCTCTGGATTCGGTCGGGCTTTCGGCCCGCCGTGACAAATCCCCGTCGAGCTGTTCAAATGGAAATGCGATAACGCCCGCGGCCCCGCCTCATTCCTTCTTCAAAATGGCGACGATCCGCCGATTGGTGGGGTCGACGACGCCGATCCGTTGTCCCGAGACGATGAATCGATAGCCGCGCAATACCGCCTCGCGCGCGACCAGCCGGCGCGGGAAAATGGCGAGATGGACGCCACGCGGAACGATAGCTCCGGCGGCGACGGCGAAAGACGCGTCTTTGACGCGCGCCGATCGCCAATCGCCGACAGTCGAAAAAATCTCCTGCTCCCGCTCCGGAGAAATCCCAAGGGATTGCCGGGCGTCGCCTGACGCCTCCTGATTGTTGCTATCGCTCGCAACGATGGCAGGCTTTTCCCTTGGTATTTCCCGAAAATCGGCGGGCGGAGGGAGCGGCGCCTCCGCTCTCTGGCGATCGAGCGCGGCCATTTGAGCCGGCGGCGAAGCGGGGGAATGCCGACTGAGTTTGGGCGACACGAAGCTCGCCAAATAGGCCGCCACGGCAAGAGCGGAAAGCTGGGCGGCGACGACGCCGAATTGCAGGACCGGCCCGTGACGGTCCTTTCCTACCGGCTCGGGCGCCGAAACTTCCGCGACGAGCGCCTGACGCGTCTGCGCCGCGCGCTTTGCGGTCTTCTGGGTCTCCGCCGCCGCGGCGGCGAAAGCGATCAGCGAATCCCGCGACGCCTGCTTTCCTGCGTCCGCGACGCGGCCGTCGAAGGTCAGATTGTCGTAGATCGACCGCACGCAGATTCGCCTGCGCATGAGATCGCGGATCACGTCCGTTATTTCAGCGTAGCTTTCGCCGAGGCAGCCGACTCCGCTGACGACGAGCGTGTCTCCCGCTTTGAGCTTGTCGTAGACAGGACGGCGCTCCGTGGGGGCGTCCGCCTCCTGCTCGGTGAAGGCCTGGTCGATCGCAAGGCCCACGGCTTCGGCGCGGCGCCATTGCGTCGCAAGCGATTGTCGCGATTGAGACGCGGGCGCGTCGTAAAGATAAGTGGTCACATCCGGTCCATGCGCGTCGGGAGCAAGACACATATTGTGCGCATGGAGCGTTTGGCAGCTCCGTATTATAAGAGATCCGCTCGCCCGGTTCGGCGCCATTCCCGACGCTCGCGCCGTTTGGGCACATATGTAATCGCCGTCATTGCGAGGAGGCGGAGCCGACGAAGCAATCCAGGGCCGCGTCGCTGCCCTGGATTGCTTCGCTTCGCTCGCAATGACGGGCTCTGGGCAAAACCAGCGCTCTTATGCTCTGGATTCCCGGACCCGAGAGACCCTTCACAGCCGCCGTGCTTGCGCCGGCGGCTACCCACGGGCCGCTTGCGCAAGAATTGCGTTAGGACGAAAGCCCGCCCATATGCTTCTGGCTGTAGAGCTGCACGCCGAGCTGCCGGATCAGCTCCTGCTGGGTCTCGAGGAAGTCGATATGTCCTTCCTCGCTCTTGATGATGCTCTCGAAAAGCTCCATCGACACGCGGTCGTCCACGGAGTCGCAATAAACGGCGGCCTCTATGTACAGCTTGCGAGCGTCCGACTCGGTGGCGAGATCGGCGGCGATGATCTCCTCGACGGTCTGGCCGATGCGCAGCGGGTCGAGCACCTGCATATTCGGGAAACCTTCGAGGAAAAGGATGCGCTTGGTGAAATGATCGGCGTGATACATCTCCTCGATCGATTCCTTACGCCATTTCTCGGCCAGCTCCTTGAAACCCCAATTGTCGAAAATGCGATAATGCAGCCAATATTGGTTGACCGCCGTCAGCTCGGCGCGAAGCCCGCGATTGAGATATTCGATAACCTTCGCGTCGCCGCGCATGCGCAATCCCTTTCCATGTTTCTTAAACTCACGCCGCCAAACCGTCGGCGCGGCAGCTATCACAATCGCTCGTTCCGCGACATTCGTCCAGTCTCGCCGTGGCGTGCTGATCGACAAGCGCGACGATGCTGCGCACGCAGCGTCCGCATTTCGCCTCACAGCCCATGCTGCGGAATACCGCCCCCACGGAGGGACGATCGGCGCGCGCGCTGAGAGATTCGCGCACGTCGCGGTCGGAGAGGACGTTGCAGGAGCAAACGATCATGGCTTCGCCCAGTTTGGAAAGATTGCAAACTACGTTTTACATCAGTAGCTTACAAAGCTTCCCTCGTTTTGCAACCCGTCAGTGTCGGTTTCCCGACATGGCTCTGGCGGTCACAGGCAAAATCGCAATCGACGTGCCGCCGATATGAAATTTGGAACTCTTCCACGCTAAGCAAAGATGGCGCAAAAAAAAGCCGCGACGAAACCGTCGCGGCCAGATTGCTGACAAAGTAGCGATAACGCCCCTCGTGCTTCGAGACGCCCGCTGCGCAGGCTCCTCAGCAAGAGGAGCTTCTGCACCTTCATCAAATACTTAGGCCTCATCCTGAGGAGCGAGCAAAGCTCGCGTCTCGAAGGACGAGGCCGCCTCGGAGCTTATCAACCAACTGAGCCGCGACGAAACCGTCGCGGCCTGTCTGTGCGTTTCTTTCGAAAGAAGCCTGTCCGGCTCAGTAGCCCGGCCCCCAGGGACGCGGATGCGGGCCGTAGACCGGGGGGCGCGGGCGCGGCCCATAGCCGTAGACCGGGGGACGCGGACGCGGTCCATAGCCATAGACTGGAGGACGCGGACGCGGTCCATAGCCGTAGACAACCGGGGGGCGCGGGCGCCAGCCATAACCATAACCCGGTCCGCCAGGGCGGCAGCCATAGGGCCCACACCAAACCTTTTCGACCTTTGGCCCGCCGCCGACGGCGACGCCAGGGTCCAGGGCCGGCATGGCCTGAGCCGACGAAAGGCCGAAGGCCAGCCCGCCGGCGACGGCCAGTCCAGCGAGCGTTTTGACGGTAACCAATTTCATGAGGCATTCTCCTGGAGCCAAAAGGGCGCCTCGCCCAGCTAAGGTGCGAGAGAGTGGCGCAGCAGTCTTGAACTAAGCATTAAGCGGCCGTTCAGCAAGGATTCAGAAAGGCGCTCCATGCGGCGATTCATCGGCGCGATCGACCAGGGCACGACCAGCACGCGCTTCACGGTCATCGACGCGGCAGGCGAAATTCTCGCCTTCGACCAGCGTGAACATGCGCAAATTTATCCGCGCCCGGGCTGGGTGGAGCATGATGCGGCCGAGATTCGCGCCAACGCCTGTCTCGCAATCGAAGGGGCGCTGGAAAAGGCCGGGCTCTCGCCCGACAACCTCGCCGCCGTCGGCGTCACCAATCAGCGCGAGACCTGTCTGTTGTGGGACCGCGCGACGGGCGCGCCGCTCCATAACGCGCTGGTCTGGATGGATACGCGCACGCAGCCGCTCGTCGATAAATATCTGGCGCAAGGCGTCGGCGAGCTGGTGCGGATGAAAACCGGTCTGCCGCTCGCGACCTATTTCTCGGCGCTGAAGCTCGTGTGGCTCCTGGAGAATGTCCCCGGCGCGCGCGCAAAGGCCGAGCGCGGCGAGGCCCTTTTCGGGACGATGGATAGTTGGCTCATGTGGAGCTTGACCGGCCGCCACATCACCGACGCCACAAACGCCGCCCGAACGCAGCTCGTGAACCTTACGACCCTGCAATGGGACACGGAGCTGCTCGCGCTCTTCGGCGTTCCGCGCGCCTGCCTGCCGCAGATATGCTCGTCGAGCGAGGTTTACGGCGATTGCGCAGGGCCGCTCGCGGGCGTTCCGCTGGCGGGAGCGCTCGGCGATCAGCACGCGGCGCTTCTGGGGCAGGCCTGTATCGAACCCGGCGACGCCAAGAACACCTATGGCACTGGCTGCTTCCTGCTGATGAACACGGGCGAGACCCCGCATGTTTCGACCGCCGGCCTGCTGACGACGCTCGCCTATCAGCTCGGCGACGCCAAGCCGGTCTATGCGCTCGAAGGCTCCATCGCCATCGCTGGCGCGCTGGTGCAATGGCTGCGCGACAATCTCGGCCTCATCGAGAAGAGCCACGAAATCGAGGCGCTGGCGAAAACCGTTCCCGACAATGGCGACGTCTATTTCGTGCCGGCCTTCTCCGGCCTCTACGCCCCGCGCTGGCGCGGCGACGCGCGCGGGATCATCGCCGGCCTCACCCGCTTTTCCAATAAGGGCCATATCGCCCGCGCCGCGCTGGAGGCCGCCGCCTATCAGACGCGCGAGGTTCTCGCCGCAATGACGGCGGACTCCGGCGTGGCGATTGGGGAGCTGAAAGTCGACGGCGGCATGGCGGCGAATGATCTGCTGATGCAGTTTCAGGCCGATATTCTCGACGCCCCGGTGGTGCGGCCGCGCCATTTGGAGACGACCTCGCTCGGCGCGGCCTATGCGGCCGGCCTCGCCGTCGGCGTCTTCAAGAGCCTGGAGGATATTGCCGCCCATTGGCGCGCCTCGCAGCGCTTCGAGCCGGCGATGTCGGGTGAAGAGCGGGCGCGGCTCGTCGCCTCATGGGAGAAGGCGGTCGAGCGCTCGCTGGGGTGGGCTGGCCAGTGATACGAGATCCGCTTGATTGGCTCGGTGTCATTCCCGACGCTCGCGCAGCGAGCGATCGGGAATCCAGAGCCAATCAAGCGCTTTTGTGGCCCTGGATTCCCGATCGGGCCTTCGGCCCGTCGGGAATGACAAGCCCCAATGCGAGCTGTTCAAACGGAAATGGTATGACCCCCGCAGCTAGAGCGCATTCCGCAGAAGTTGACAGACTTTTGCGAAAAGAATGCGCTCCTTTTTTGAATCGGCGCGCTTTATTAACTCGCATGATTCCACGCGAGCGGAAAGCGCGTTAGTCGAAATCCACGGTGAGCCCGTGCTTGGCGAGCTCCTTCTCCACCGCGTCGAGAATCCTCTGCAAATCGTCGATGGGAATTTCCTTGTCCTGGTCGGGGGCGTCCCATGTGTCGATCTCATCGAGACGCACGACGAAATCCGTCTCCTCGCCGGACTCGGCGTCGGGCGCCTCCGCGTGAATCGTCAGCGTGCGCCCGTCCTGATGGACGCGGATCGCGCCCTCCGTCATCTCGACCTTGATCTTCGCCCGCGCCATCAGCCGCGCCCCTAAAAAAACGGCGCATTCTTGTCGCAACAGTCTGTTTGCGGAATGCGCTCTAATCGTCGAAAAGCCCAGCCGCTGCGGCGGCCTTGCGCATGAGCGTGGGCAAGCCTTCCTTATCTAGATTGCGCCGCGCCGCCCAGCGGCAATCGGCGCCGAACCGAGGCGCCGCCTCGGTTCGCGCCACGAAAACAGTAGCCCTGAGCGCGAAATGTGTGAAGACATGGGCGACGGGCTCGGCGAGCGCGCGCCACTCCGCAGGGCATGGCGCGAAGTCGAGCCATTCGTCCGGGCCGACGTCCCGGCTAAAGGGCGTTGCGGGAAAGGCGCTCATGCCGCCGAAAAGCCCTTCGGGCGGGCGGCGCGCCAGCAGCGTCTCCTCTCCCCGCCTGAGAATGAAAATCGCGCCCCGCCGCTTCGGCTTTTCCGCCTTCTTCTCCTTGACGGGGTAATCCTCCTGCGCGCCCGCGCGACAAGCGGCGCAATTTTGCGCCCATGGGCAGAGCCCGCAAAGAGGACCGCGCGGCGTGCACACCATCGCGCCGAGATCCATCAGCGCCTGGGCGAAATCCCCCGCGCGGGCGGCGGGGAGAAGCGCCTGCGTCTTCTCCCGGATGAGCGGCTTTGCCTGGCGCACGGGGGTCTCGATCGCGTAAAGCCGCGTCATCACCCGCTCGACATTGCCGTCGATTGCGGCGCAGGGGGCGTCGAAGGCGATGGCGGCGACGGCCGCCGCCGTATAGGGCCCGACCCCGGGCAGGTCTAACAGCGCCGCCTCGCGCGCCGGAAACCGGCCGCCATGGTCGCGCGCCACTTTTCCCGCGCAGGCGTGAAGATTACGGGCGCGGGCGTAATAGCCGAGCCCCGCCCAGGCCGCGAGCACATCCTCCAGCGGCGCCTCGGCGAGCGCTTCGACCGTCGGCCAACGCACAAGAAATTTCTCGAAATAGCCCTTCACCGTCGCGACGGTCGTCTGCTGCAGCATAATTTCCGACAGCCAGACGGCGTAAGGGTCCGCCTGCCGTCCCGGCGGCGCGCGCCACGGCAGATCGCGGCGATGGGCGTCGTACCAGGCCAGCAGCGTTTCGGCCGGCGCCGCGCCCTCGGGCCGCTTTCGCCGTTTGGCTTGAGGCTTTATCATCGAGACAGAGCCATTGGCGCCGCCGCTGCGCCGAAGCAAGGGAGAAGACCGCGCATGAGCGCCGCGCCGCGCAAGAAAGGCGTCTTCGCCCGCCCGCTCGCCGAATATGTGCTCAAGCAGGTCGATCCGCTCGTGGCCAAAAAGGGCTTCGGCGAGGCGTCGCTGCTGATGCAATGGCGCGAGATCGTCGGCGCGCGCATCGCCGACATATGCGCGCCCGAGCGCCTGCAATGGCCGGCCCGGGGCCGCAAGCCCTCCCCCGACAAGGCGCAGGAGCCGGCGACGCTCATTCTGCGCGTCGAACCGGGTTTCAGCCTCGAGATCCAGCATATGGCTCCGGCCATCATCGACCGGATCAACGCCCATCTCGGCTGGCGCTGCGTCTCCAGGGTGACGTTCCGGCAGCAGGCGCTGGCGCAACGGGCGGCGCAAACCCGCCCCAAAATGGCGCCCGCGGACCCCGCCGTACGGGCGCGGGCGGCCGAGGCGACGGAGGGCGTCGCCGAAGAATCGCTGCGCGCCGCGCTGGTGAGGCTGGGAGAAAGGGCGCTCACGCCGCGCCGCAGCCGCTAACCGCCTGGCCTCACGGCCAATTACGCGACGTGATTGCAGGAGCGCTTGCAATCCCCGCCGTGAGCGAATAGGTTCGCGCCGCTTCGGGCCGCCATAGCTCAGTTGGTTAGAGCACCAGATTGTGGATCTGGGGGTCCCCCGTTCGAGCCGGGGTGGCGGTACCATGCTTCCAAACGCGCGCCCTGTATGGCCGGCGACGCGCAGGGCATCCCGCCAAGCGTCGTCGTTCCGATCGCGCGCATGCAGCGCGGCGATCTGCGGCAGGGCGGCTTTTTCATCCTCTGAAGGCCGCGCCATCCAGACAGACGCCCTCCCAAGGTCATAGGAGAGCCGCTCGATTGGTTCGGCGCCATCCCCGACGCTCGCGCCGGACACACAGGGACTCACCGCCGTCATTGCGAGGAGGCGGAGCCGACGAAGCAATCCAGCGCCGCATCGCGGCCCTGGATTGTTTCGCTTCGCTCGCAATGACGGGCTCTGGGCAAAACCAGCGCTCTTGAGGGGGCTTTCAGTCCGCCGGGAATGACACGCGCCGATGCGAGCTGTTTAAACGGAAATGGTATCCGTCCCGCGACCGCGGTCACTCGAAGCCTATTTCGAGCTCATATCGAAATGCCGATTGACGCCGGCGTGGACGACATTGCCGTCGAACTTGGTCTGGCTGAGCACGCCATAACCATAGAACCCGCTCGGGTGGAATACCGGGGCCATGGCTGTCGCCGTTCCGAGGTCGTAATGGAGATATTCCGCCTTCGCGCTCCAATTCGGCGAGAGCGCCCATTCGAGCCCGCCCCCGGCCGTCCACCCAATGCGCGTCTCCTGATTCAGCGGATTGCCTTGGGTTATTGTAAAGCCGCCCACCCGGTAGGTAAAAAGCGCAGCATTGGAGGTGACGCCGCCATAAGCGAGGCCGCCTGTTCCATAAAGCAGCACCGAAGGCGTCGCGAGATAGCCGAGACGGCCGCGGGCAGTGCCGAGAAAATTCAAGGTCGCCGAGCGCACGCCGTAATTGACGAAAGTGTTGCCGATCGACCAGGCTTTTGTCGCCTGGTCCTTCCTGTCGGTATTTCCGCTGACGCCATGTAAATCCGTTTCGAGGCCAGCGACGACATTGGTTTTGAATTTCCGGTTCCACCCAATTTGCCCGCCGCCGAGAAATCCCGAGAGTTCGAAATTGGTCGGGAGCATATTCGACGTCGCCGCGACAGGCAGGCTCGGCTGCGCTCTGCTGATCGGCCCAACAGAAACCGTTGATCTCGGGCTCGACCAGGCCCCGCCGCCATTGAGCCCGACATAGAAATCGCGCCACGTCGGCGTAGCCAGGCTCGATGGTTCAGCGCGGAAAATCCCGGCGACATCCTGGGCGGGATTGCTCGTGATCGGCTGACCGTCGCCGAAAGCGTTCGCCGTCGCTTCGAGATAGAAGAAGTCGGTCGGCTGCGCGGTCAGACCGTTTGTCGTGGTGGTTTGCCCGCGAAAGGATTGCGGAAAATAGGTCTGTGCAACAACGGGCGGCCCGAAGCTCGACGGAAAAGAGCCCGGCCAGAAGCGGGCGTAGCTCGCGGTCAGATTGATGTATTGCGACAGCTTGTAGCGCACGCGAACGTCCACTTCGGAACCCAGGTAGCCGCCTCTATTGCCGAGCGGCGCATAGAGATTGGCGCGGTCCCATGCGGCGGCCGTGCTCGCGAGCCAGAAACCGCCGAAAGCCGTGTCGATTTGAAGATTCTTTGTCGGCGTGAACTCTAGGCGGATTTTCGGCGCTTTGACGTTGTTCCAGGCGAAATAGTCGTTCCGCGAGAAGGGCTGATTGAAGCCGTAGAGAATGTCAAGCGTCTGATTGGCGTTGTCGTAGGGACTCTTGTCGCCGGAGCCATAGGCGTAATTGACGCTTATTCGTGGCTTCCAGGGATGATCGACATAGGTGTAGCCCGCCTCGAAGGCATAGGCGATGGCGTCGAGGCGCACGCTCTTCAGCAAGGACGTGCCGCCAAACGGCTGATACTCGCCGATCTGCCCGAACTGTTTGGTGACGTCGACATCATAGTCGAAGTTGCCGAGGACGCCGTAGAGGCGCAGTCCCGGCGAATATGTCTCGCGGCTCACTCTACTCGCCGCCGAGGCGCTCGACGGGTCGCCATATTGTTTACGCCCGATGAAATAAGGCTGGATCGTCGCGAACTCCGACCACCGGCGCACGCTCAGCACGCTGCCGTAAACCCAGTTCTGCCAATCGGGGCGGTCGAATTCATAGGGTAAGCGGACCACCGGCCGCATCGCGAAATTATCGAGGTCCCAATCATTGTCGCGTTTGCCGATCTTGATGCGAAGCCCATCGAATGTGTTTGTGGTGTTGCGAAATTCGTTTTCGGCGATCAAGCGGCGATCGACGAGCTCGAGATGGAAACGGCCCGCGCGCACCGACAGCGGACGGTCATTTCCGCGGTCGTCCCCGCCGAAAGCGTCCTTGAAATAAAGTTCGCCATAACCCGAGATGAGGTCCGTTTCGTTGATTTCCTGTCCCTGCAGCTCATAGATGCTGTTGAAGGCGCGCGAATCCTGAAATTCCACGACGAAGCGGAAGGGATCGAGGATGTCCTTGACGCCGATATAGGCGCGTGTGCGCAGCAGCCACAGAGAGTTCGGGAAATATCGTCGTTTGGACGACGCCGGATTCGTCGACGTGTCGGTCCAAGGTCGATAATCATTTTTGCGATATTCGAATCTCGTGCGCGAATCGAGACCGACGTTCAGCCAGTCGATGCCTTCGAATTGCTTATATGTCTTGCCGAGATTTCGCACATAGGGCGGGATGTCCGGCTGCGGCTCCAATCGATAACCGCGTGTGGGCATGTAATAGCTTTTTTTCTCCTCTACGGGCGCAGGGCCGGCCTTTGAGGCAGGCGGAGCCGTCTTTACCACGGCTTGGGGAGCGCGTTTCGTGGCGCCCTTCGCAGGGTCGTTACTTTGGGATTTCGACGGCGCGGCTTCACTTCCAGCAGACGCCGCCGACGCGCCCGAGGAGGCAGACGCCAATACGACACCCAATGCAACCGACTTCATCCACAGGCAGGAATTACGCGACGCCATGACGACAGGCCTTTTTCAGATTCGAGGTAATGAGCTGCAATCAAAGTTTCGAAAGCAATGGCGGATTCCAATTGAAATAGTAATTGACGCCAGCGCGAATAATATTACCGCTATAATGCGTATGTGATTTAGCCGTAAGGTAGGTGTATGGGTAAACCATGTCCCAGTCCGCAGGGACAAGAATCAAATAATTTGGATCATACGCGCCACTTGTTGCAATAAGTGATGATCCAATTGAGCCAATATCGTAATGGAGATACTCCATTTTCACGGACAAATTCTGCCAGAACATCCACTCGCCCCCAGCGCCGGCGGTCCAGCCGAAACGCGTCGAGCTGGCGGCGCCGGTCCCGACGCCGCCAATCACCCCTTGGGCGGGTTGAAAGATCGACATGCTCGAGGACGCGCCGCCATAAGCCGCGCCTCCGGTCGCATAAAGGAGGAAGTCGGAGGTCAAGAGATAGCCTAGGCGGGCGCGAACGGTTCCGAGATAGTCGAGCCGTGAGGCGGGATGGAGCTGCGTGGTCGCATTCGAGACGAACGCGCTGCCCGTGGCGCCGAGAACGCCCTGGAAGTCCGCTTCGACGCCAGCGACTATATGAGGCGTTATCAAAGCGTCGTAGCCAAGCTGTCCGCCGCCGATAAATCCCCCGCTTCTCACGCCTGCAATGGATCCGGAGGCGCCCAAGGCGAAGCGATCGGCCCACGCCACGGCGCCTTGCGGCGTAACGAGAGGTGGCGGAGGCAAGGGGAGGGACGAAATCTGGATGTTGGGATTATCGGCCCAAGCATAGCCGCCGTTTAGCCCAACATGAAATCCAGCCCAGCTCGGCGGAGGAGGAGGCGGAAGAATTTGCGGGCCCTTGCGAATGAGATCGGCGGCGAGCGCCGGTCCTTGGTTCAAAGCAAGGGCGCAAAGCAAAGCGGCAAGTTTTTTCATCTGTTCCCCTCACTGAGAACTCGGGACTGGAAAGGTAAGAGGCCCTCGAGCGACCGTGGTCGCCCATCTCCTCGATGGCGCGATTGGGAGCGAAAAGATCGAAAGCCACTGCGTGATGAGGTGGCCGCCGCCAGTAGCACCGGCGGCGGCCAATGCGATCGGCTACAATGTCAATGAGTAGCAGTAGGATTTGATGATGTTCGTTCCTGATGTATTGGCGGTTATGAAGTTGACGAAGTTGGTGAGCGCCGTGTCGTCTGCTGAAGTGCGGGCTGAATTGACGATTTTGATGCCGTATTGAGAGATTTGGCTGTGCGGGTACGTTGTGTCATTGTACGGATAGGTATGGTGGTATCCGCCCGGCTGGGTGAAGGTTTTCACGCCGCCCACGAGCTTGCAGATGGCGGATTGGTGCACGAAGCCATAGGCGTAGGCGCCGTCGTTGATCGCTGAATATGTTTGGCCGATATTTGATTTCGTGAATACATGGGCCGTGCCTGACGGAGGGTAGGCGCTTCCGGGCGTCCATGTAATGGACCACGGGCTCGCGCTGAGCACTTGTGCCGCAGCGGTTCCATAAGGCGCCTTGTTCGGATCAGCGAGCACAATATCCACCGGGATCGGGCTTGGCAGACCAGCGCTAATATCGACTGTCTTGGACCAAAGCTCGAGCTCGCCGACGGAGTAGAGAAACGGGCTTCCGATCACGAGCGAGGGATAGCTCGTCGCGAGCGTCTGCGGGCGCGACTGATCAGCCGACAAGAACAAATCATATGCGACCGTGTGATTGATGATCTGAGTCTGCAGATTGCCAGATGAATCAGACGCATACGTTACAGAGACACTTGGATATAACTGCGTGAATACATTGATGAGTTGCGCCAATGTCGCGGTGAAGTTGGCCGCGACCGCCACTTTGATGCTTGCCGCATGTGCGTAAGGACTCGCCAGAGTCGTAAAAACGAAAGCGGATAGCGCCGCCGCCTTGAGCTTCATTGAGGACATAACTGTTTTCCTTCTCAGCAATTCGGAATGAGACGTTCTTGGTGAATAGGGCTCTCGATGAGATGGTCGCTCCCATCTCTTTCTGTGCCCTACACTCTTCTTATTGGGCGGCGCTCGGCAGTTTGTAGCAATGATCTTGAAGGGCTTTTGCCTGTGCGCTGGTCAGAAAATTGACGAAGGCGGTCAGCGCGGTTTCCTGATCGGCGCTGCGCGTGCGTGCGATCTTGATGCCCGCCAACACGATGTCGGTCACATAATTCTGCCCAAGCACATATTCGTGATGGAAGCTGCCTGGCTCATATGCTTCGACGCCCGTAGCGGCGGTGCAGATTTGGGATTTTCCGGTAAAGCCGTAAGCCGTTCCCATATATTCGACCCGCGCATAGGAACCGCCCGCGTCGGCCGTTTTAATGGGCAGTTTTTTGGAAAGCGCATAAAGATATTCGGCTCCCATGGCTTGAACCGCAGCCACGCCATAAGGATCCAGAGTGGCGGGGTCCGGCAAGGAAAATGCCTGGAGCTGAAGAGGAATACCGCCACTGATATCGACGGTCGTCGAATAAAGGACGAGCGTATCCTTCGCGAAGGGAAAGGGGTCCCCTGAGACGAGGGTGGGATGAAGGTATTTCAAACCCGCAGGAACGAGATAGGACTGGGCCAACAACAGATCATACGGGCCCGCGGCGCCGCCGGCGACAATAGCGTCCTTCGAGAGACTATCCGGCGCGCCGACGACGGCGACGTTATACGTCGGGTTTGCATTTACGAAATCTGCGACGAGATCGACGATGGCGGTTGCCGCCGTCGGCGTCACAGCGACTGTGATCGTCGTCGCTGCTTTGGCGTTGGCGCAGGACAAGGCGAAAGCGGCGGCGCCAATTGCGAGGCGTACGAGTTTTTCTTTCAGCATCAACATATCCTTCAAATTTTCACGCCCGAGTTTGCAGTTCGACGCTGGCGTCGAACGCCGATCGACGGACGCGATCGTCCGTCACAACAAACGGCCGCCTCGGATCGAAGCGCTCGCGTGTCGATAGTTGAAACGCAAAGTGTTGGGGCATCGGAATGCCGTCGGCCGGGAGTTGGCGGCTACCTGAGAGGCGCCGATCCCAGCGCACAGTAGAGCACGCCTATCCTATTGGTTTTGCTACCCTGCACTCATCTCACAGCCCCCTAAATCGCGCGCGCCCTCACACAGCAATAATGTGCACGCCGCCATCGCGATCGACCTGCAGTTATATCTTAACATTATATAACGAACGGCAGTGATCAAGATCGAAAATTGTGCTGCAACTGCGTACGGCGCGAGCCTGACCGCAAAAATTATAGGCTTTGCAGATAACTTTTCTGTCGATATATATTTTTGTTATATCGCTAGCAACCCGCTAAGCTGTTGTTTTGTCATTTGGAGTTTCAGATGACCCGTTCCGTCGCCGCTCGATGCGCGGCCATCCAAATGTTCCGGGCATCCTCGAGTGGAAGAGCGTCGCTATCGGCGCAGCGCCGGAGACGATTGCTTTTCTCCACGGCTGCGGCGTGCGCGCTGACGACCGCTCCTCACGCCGCTCTTGCCAATCCTCTCGACGGGCAAGTCGTATCAGGGCAGGTCGATATTGCCTCTGCGGGCAATCTGATGACCATCAATCAGTATACGCTCGCCGCGATCGTCAATTGGCGCAGCTTCTCCATCGCGCCCGGCGAGATCGTGAACTTCAATCAACCCACGCCCTATTCGACAATTCTCAATCGTGTGGTGGGCAACGAAAGAAGCGTCATCGAAGGCGCAATGCACGCTAACGGCCAGGTCTTCATCGTCAATTCCGCAGGGATTCTTTTTTCGAAGGACGCACAGGTCAATGTCGGCGGACTCGTCGCCTCGACGCTCGACATTTCCAACGCCGACTTCAATGCCGGCAAATATGTCTTCGCCGGTAGCTCCAAGGAATCGGTCATCAATCAGGGGGCGATCACCGCCAATCCGGGCGGCTATGTCGCGCTGCTTGGAAACAACGTCTCGAACGAGGGTGTGATCGAAGCGACGCTCGGAACAGTGGCCCTCGCTTCGGGCGATAATGTCACACTCAATTTTGGCGGCAATTCGCTTGTGGACGTCACAGTCAACAAAGGGACGTTGAACGCGCTTGTCGAAAACAAGGGCGTCATCAAAGCCGACGGCGGGCGCGTCGTGCTCACCGCGCGCGCCGCGGACGCTTTGCTCTCCGCGCAGGTCAACAACACCGGGGTGATTCAGGCGCGTACGATGGCGGGCCTCATGGGCGGGCCGTCGCGCACCGGCGTCATCAAGCTTGCCGCGATCGGCGGGAAGGTTCGCGTCAGCGGTCGCCTGGACGCCTCGGCGCCACAGGGCGGCAATGGCGGAAAGATCGTGACCAAGGGCAACAAAGTAACGGTTGCGCCAGACGCCGACGTCACGACGAGCGCGCCATCGGGCCGGGCCGGGGATTGGATCATCAAATCGCACGGGTTCACGATCGGACAGAATGGCGACATCGGCGGAACGCAGCTCGCGACCCTGTTGGGGCTGAATAATGTTACGATTCGTTCCGTCGGCACGGGAAGTGAGGGAGACATCAGCGTCTCGGACGCCGTCGCATGGTCGGCCTCGACAAATCTCACGTTAGACGCCGCGAGAAACATCGACATCGCCTCGTCGCTCACGGCGACAGGCGCTTCAGCAAATCTCGCGCTGCAATTTGGCGGAGATTATGTTTTCAAAAACGCCGCTAGCGCCATTTCGCTCACCGGGCAGAACGCCGGGCTGACGATTAATGGGCAATCATACCAGTTGATCAACACAATCGCCGAGCTGGCGGCCTTGGCGGATAATCCGGACGCCGTTGCGTCAGGGTTCTATGCGCTCAATGGCGACATCGACGCGGGAAGCAGAGTTTTCGGCGGGCCTGTGATTTACACGCTGAGCGGCACGCTTGCCGGGATGGGCCATTCGATCCGCAATCTGACAATCGCCGATGATAGCGGCAACAATCCCAACGCTTTAATCGGGACGGCCAACGACTCGGCGGTGGTACGTGATCTGACGCTCGTCAATACCAATGTCCTAGTTGGCCTTGCAGACCCGCGAGCCGCCGGCAATGCGGCCGCGCTCGTCTCTTGGAACCAGGGCCTGATCAGCAATTCCTACGCCTACGGCGGATATATTTCGGGTTCGTCCCGCGTCGGTGGACTGGTCTCTTCGAATTTCGGTTCTATCATCAATTCCGGAACGGATATCTCCGTTGCCGGAAGGGATTCTATCGGCGGTTTGGTCGCCAACAATTTCATGTTCGGCATTATCAATAATTCTTTCGCAAACGGATTTATTTTCGCGGGCTCGCCTTCGACCACATTTGGGGGGTTGGTCAATGCAGGAGACGCGGGCGGCCTCGTTGGCATCAACGCCGGCGCCATCTCGGATTCGCGCGCTAATGTCGCGATAACGACCTATAACGCCCAACACATCGGCGGGCTCGTCGGATACAACATGAACTTCGGTTTTGGGTTGCCGGGCGGCGAAATCAAAAACTCGTCGGCAACCGGTTGGATAAACGCAACCTGGCAATACCCGCTTGGCGGCGACTCGCATACCGCTATCGGGGGGCTGGTCGGGTACAACTGGGGCGGCGTTATTAGCGACGGCTTCGCAAAAGTCGATATTACTCTGAATAGTATTGCTGGATCGCCTTTCCCTATCAGCGCCGTAGGCGGGCTCGTCGGCGTAAATGATTTCGCCCTAGACGAGACTGGCGGCGTCATCACCAGATCAGTTTCGCTGTCCAATATCTACAACGACGGATGGGTCAATAACATTGGCGGGCTCGTTGGAGTTGCACTCGCCGGCTCCATTACCGACAATTACGCTGCGGGACAGGTCACGTCCGGCGTAGATGTCTTTTCCCTCGGCGCCGGCGGCTTGGTCGGAGGCACGGGGGGAGTTGCGACTTTCAGCGGCAATAGCTGGGATATCGCCGCCACCGGGCAGACCTCTGGCTTCGCAGGACTCCCCGCGCAGCAGCCGACTTCCGGCGCCACCGGGCTCGGCGATCCCAATTCCGCGCCGCCCTGGGCGATTGCAACGCCCGGCTCTCCGACCATATCGACTCAGGTCGCGCTCAACGCCGAGCAGCTCGGAACCGTCATCTCGACGACGAATACTGCGCGGCAGGCGGCCTCGCCCCCTTCCCGCGGGATGGCCGCCGCCGGCGTCGCCGCCGTCAGCTCGATGGCGTCTCCCGCATTGGATAGCCAAGTCGACATCAAGGAAACGCCGCGCGAGGCGCCGTCGCAATCGACGTCACGCGCGCCCGCGAGAGTCTCGTCGCTCGGTAGCGGCGCGAGAGCCGCGTCACGTGGATCCGCCGCCGCGGAAGACGCGCGGGCGCATCGACAGGCGGGTCCGCAAACGGCGGCGAAACCGGCCGCATCGAAGCCGAAGGCCGCCGATTACGGCGCAGCGATCCAGAGCATCGAAGTCGACGGCAAGCGGTTCAATCTCCAGGACCGCGCCCCCGGCGCCCCGGACAAGCCCGCGCAGCAGCGTTAATTTCTATCAGGCGTATCGAGAAAATGAGAAGAGTTCTTCAGCTTGCAAGCGCCATTGGCGCACTCCAGACCGCCTTTGGCTCCCTCTCGGTCGCACAAGCGCAGGAGGCCGGCCCCTTCATTCCCTATACGCTCGGCGACGCGGTGCGCTCGGCTGAATCCGCCCGGCGCGAGGCCCCGCCGCCCCATCGGCCGGACATCGAGACGCCCGAGACCGCAGAGCCTCGTTTCACCATGCGGGACGGCGCCACGATCTTTATTCGGCGCATTACGATCGACGGTCCCGATCTGGTGGGCGCGCAGAATATTCGCGACGCCCTGGAGCGCTATGAAAATCGCAAATTGACGCTTGGACAGATTTACGAAGCCGCAGACAAAATCACCAATCTCTACAGGGCCAAGGGATATATCGTCGCAAAAACCTACGTGCCGGAGCAGGACGCGCGCAATGGCCAATTGAAATTGAAAGTGATCCCCGGCCGCTATGGCGCGGTCAAAGTCGACAACAACTCGCTGGTGCGAACCGATTATCTGCAAACCATGATCGATCGCGCGCTAGCCGGGTCGCCTTTCATTCGCAAGGAAGAACTCGAACGGGCGATGCTGCTGAACGCCGACCTCCCTGGCGCCGGCGCGCCGCGGATTTCGATTGCCCCGGGACAACAGCCGGAAACCTCCGACTTTATCTTCAGCCCGCCGGAGGACCGCCAGATCGAAGGCTACCTTCTTGCCGATAATTACGGTTCTCCTTACACAGGGCGAATCCGAACCAGCGGCGCTGTCACGCTGAATTCGCCAACGGGATATGGCGATCGATTATCGGCTTTCGGCATCGTGTCGGAACGCGGAGGATTGGTGAACGGGCGGCTGGCCTATGCGCCGCCGCCGGCCTTTGGCGGCCTGCGCGGCGAAGTCAGCGTTTTCGAGACAGTCTATAAGCTCGGCGGCGTTTACAACAATGCGCAGGCCTGGGGCGAAGCGAATGGCGTCGCGGCGAATCTCGTTTATCCGCTCAAGCGCCAGAGGGACGAGAGCATTTATCTATTCTCGAACTTCACGCACAAATATCTTAACGACAAGGTGCTCGGCGTCTCGACGGCCTACCGCTACATCGAGGTTGGGACGATCGGCGTCAATCATGACATGTTCGGCTCCTTTCTCGACTTGCCCTATGTGACCAACGCGTCGCTCTCGGGTTCTTTCGGCTTCGTGCGTTTCCCCAACACCGAGGAGCGCCGCGCCAATCAGGCTGGCATCGGCACGGCGGGCTCCTATGGTCGCATAAATCTCAGCGTCAACGGCACGCTGGCGATAACGCCGCTTGTATCGGCGTCCCTCGCGTTTCGGGCGCAAAAAGCCATCGGCCGGAATCTTGATTCCAGCGAGAAACTGAGCTTGACCGGCTATTTCGGCGTCAGATCTTTCGACGAAGGCATGGCGGGAGACAGCGGTTTCGTCACCACACCCGAGGTCAGATATGCTTTGCCGACGATCGAGCGCTACCAACACTCGATCGGAGCCTTCTCGGATATTGGCGTGGTATGGCTCGAAAACCCATCCTACACGATCACGCAGAAGGCCTGTTCGCCGTTGAACGACGTCGGAGCCGGCTATTACGGCTCATATGATTTGCCGAGCTTCGATGAAGCCTCGCCCCTGCGCACTCTGTTTTTGAAGGCGCAGGTCGCGCATTCCCTTGGCTGGAACGAGATCGCGCCCAGCTACAACAGATACACAAAAGGCTTGTTTCAAGTTGGCGTGACCTTCTGAAAAACTCGTTTCGTCGTTAGATTTGCAACCGCATGACTGGACCAAAATGGACATCGAACTCATCTCCAAACTCGTCGACGTCGGCGTCATCGGATTGCTTGCGGCGCTGAGCGTGACCATCGTCGCCATCGGGCTGGAGCGCTTCTTCTATTTTCGGGCTATTCGCCTCGAGACATTCCGCAATGCAAAGGCGCTGGAGCTGGCGCTGACGCAGCGATTGCACATCGTGGGCCTCGTCGCCGCGAATGCGCCCTATATCGGGCTGCTCGGCACTGTCCTCGGGATCATGGCGACATTCTACAGCATGGGCCTCGACGGGTCCGCTGACGCGAATAAAATCATGGCGAGCCTCGGCCTTGCGCTAAAGGCCACCGCGGCCGGACTCGTTGTCGCGCTTATCGCGGTTACTCTCCACAATGCGCTGACCCGCCGCGTCAAAGTCCTAACGATCGAGTGGGAGATCGCCAATGGATGACAAATCGTTCGAAACGATCAATGTGGTTCCGTTGGTCGACATCATGCTCGTGCTTTTGACGATCGTTCTGACCACCGCATCCTTCATCTCAGCCGGGCGAATTCCTGTCTCCTTGCCTCAGGCGTCGAAACCCGACTACGAAAAGCGCAAGGATACGATTATCGAAATCGCGTCTGGCGGCGAAATATATTTCGAGGGCGAAGCCGTTTCGGCCGCCACTCTTGAATCGCGTCTCGCCGACAAAGGGAGCCAGACGCCCGTTCTTGTGCGCGCCGACCGTGGATCAAAGTTCCAGAGCTTCGTCGATGTCGCCGATGTTCTGAAGCGGCTCAAAATTACCAGGGTCGGGATTCAGACCGAAAACAACGCCAGATAAAATTCCGAAATCATCTTTTTCCTGATTGTCACAAGATCTGAAAATGGCAAACCACGCGCAATTCAGCATCTTTCACGGAATCGCAGGATCGCTGGCGGTTCATTCCTTCGCTTTGCTCGTTCTATGGGGCGCCGTTGGACAGGCGTCCCCCGAGATAGACGATACATTGCTGGTCGAATTCAATGGCGTCGACTCCGACGTTCAGGCCGAAGAGAAACACAAGCGGCAGAATGCGGGATCTGGCGGCGCGGTCGAAGCGCAGAACGCCAAGCAGGAGAAGACGGAAGAGAAAGCCGAGAAAAAAGTTGAAGACGACGAAGCGCTTCCGGAGCGGATAAAAGACGCGGTTCCGGACAAGATAAAAAAGGAGGAGGAGCAGGCCGCAGCCGCCGCCAAAGCGAGTGCTTCCGCTCAGCAAGCCGGTCGCGACGTGGAAGGGATCGAAAACGAGCAACATGCGCAAATCATCCAACGACGCACCGACGCCGAGATGAATGTGCTGAAAGCCTATATCCGAAACCTGTCGAAAAAGATTCAAACGAAACTTCTTTATCCGAAAGAAGCCCGGCATTCCGGTTTGCAGGGCGTGACGACTGTTTCTTTCAGGATCAAGGGGGATGGGACGATGCATCCGGATTCACTGAAGATCGTCGCCAGCAGCGGACGAGCGGAGCTCGATATCAGCGCGCTCGATACTGTTCGCGCTTGCGCGCCATTCTCCGCGCCCCCAAAGGATGTCACGGTTACAATGGCGGTGACTTACGCGCGCAAGCGTTGATCTGATTGCCTTGTCATTCCCGACGGGCCGAAGGCCCGATCGGGAATCCAGAGCCCGAAAAGCGTTGGCCTGGCTTCCGGATCGCACGCTGCGCGAGCGTCGGGACGATCAATGCGGGGCGCCACACCGCGTTGGGCGGGCCGGACTAGCGCTGCTCGCGCCGAGCGACCCCTTCACGAGAAATTAACGAATGGATTTCTGTTTAGTCTTATTTTCAGGGGAAGGCCCGGGTCAAACAATCGGAAAGGGAGCTATGGCGGAGCGACGAGAGCCGGCCCCGGGCGCGACAAATTGCGTCCTCTGGATCTCCTTCTTTACCGTTCTCGCGGGCTTGTTCTGGCCGGGCGCCCTTGGCGCCGTCTCCATGGGGCTTGCATATGCCGGCGCGCTTCACCTCGCCGTGCTCGCTTATGAGGACATCGCCGGGGCGAAGTTCCACGAGACCATGAGCCCGGAGGAGTTCGAACATTATTGCGCCTGCGTCCTTCGCGAGCGGAAATGGGACGCCCGCGTCACGCAATTCAGCGGCGATCAAGGCGTCGACATCGTAGCGGAGAAGCGCGGCATGCGCATTGTGCTCCAATGCAAGAAATACGCGAAGCCGGTCGGCAATCGGGCGGTCCAAGAGGTCGTCGCGGGCATCGCGCATCAAAATGCTCAAAGAGGCGTCGTCGTCACGACCAGCGGTTACACCTCCTCCGCGCTGAAGCTGGCGGCCTCGAACCAGGTGCTGCTGCTCCACCATACGGATCTTCCAAGGATCGACAGGCTATTGGTTGGATGAGACCCCAGATGCGCGCAACGCGTGCGGAACAAGAGAGACAAAATAATTATCGCGTCGCTCGACAGGAGCCGTTCACGATCTAACTGGCGAGGTCTCAAAGCGCGTGTAGGAGGCCCAAATGTATTGCTCGAGATCACGGAACCTGACGGCGGCCCTTTGCGCCGCAGCCGCTGTTTCTGCCGCGCCAGCGCCGTCATTCGCCGGCGTCATGAGCGTCACCGGCAAAGACGCGATAAGCCTCTCGCAACCTGCGGAACAGATCCACTGGCGCGCATATCAACACCGGCATCACCGCTGGCATATGGGCTGGCGCTATGGCGGGCCGCGTTATCGCTACGGCATGTATCCCGGGTGGACGACGGCGCCGGCGGCGTATGGCTCGGCATACCCCGCGGGAATGTATGGGTCCGCATACCCCGGCTGTGCGACGCCTGGATATTACGGCTATGCGGGCGACGGCCTGTTCGGCCTCGGCGCTCCTGGCGGCGGCTTGTTCGGCTTGGGCCTCGGCCCGCTTTGAGCGGCGCCTGACGCAAGCGCGCGCTCCGTCTTATGAGATCCGTTTGATGGGCTCGGCGTCATTCCCGACGCTCGCAAAGCGAGCGATCGGGAATCCAGAGCAAAACCGGCGCTTTTGTGGCTCTGGATTCCCGGTCGGGCTTTCAGCCCGCCGGGAATGATAAATCCCTATCGAGCTGTTCAAATGGAAATGGCGTCAGACAGAAACGCCCCGCCGTCAAATCGAGTCGGGGCGTTCGCCGCGACGCCCGAACTCCCGCCGCGAGAAGAGAAGCTCCGGAAGCTCGCCGAACTCGCGCGCGAGACGCCGGAACGCGAGGTAGGGCAGCAGCGCCAGAAACATCAACACGGCGGTGGCGGCGGCCTGGGCGATGGCGCCGCCGGCAATTTCGCTCAGAGGCGCTTTCGCGCCGCGTGCGTGGAGATAGCCCACGATCAACCCTTCCGCGACGGACAACAGAAAAAGCGCGAGAGCGAAATAAAGCGCCTTTTTCGCCGTCCAGGCCAGGAGCGTCTCGCCGCTGGCGTCGCGCTGCGCGGAATTCAGCGTCAGCATCAATTTGCCGAGGATCAACGCCTTTGCCACGGCGACGCCAAAGGCCGCGAATTCTATCCCCCCGCCGCGCAAAACGGTCGCCCTATAAATCAAGACCGCGCAAAACCAGACCAGCAGATAGCCGGATATGGCCAGATAGGAAATCAGCTCCGGGTGGGAGCGCCACGCGCGGCTCGCTGGCGCCTTGCCGCCGCCTTGCCCAGCGCCTTGCGCTGTCGCCGCGAATTGCGGCAGGCCGCGCGCGTCGGTCCATTCGGGCATGCCGGGCGCCCAGACGAGAAGCGGCTGCCGTTTCGCCTTGCCGAGGCGTGCGGCAATCTCCCTTGCGCCGACCGGCCCGAAGGTTTCGCCGCCATCCGCGTAATACCATATGTCCGCCATACGCCGCCTCGCCGCTTTTGCTCGTCACCTATCTAGCGACAAGGCCACGGTCGACCACAAATGCGGCTAATCTTTTGGCGTTGCCCCAGCCTGCGGGGGAAAATCCAAAATCCCGCTGGTGTAGGTCTCGTGGACTTCGGAGAAGGGCTTCTGATCCTGCCCGTATAGGACCGCTGTGTGTTCGAAGATGTCGTGCGGCAGCGGCAGCGCGCCCTCTCCAGATTGGGCGCGATGCGGCGTCAGTTCCCAGCCCTCGGGCAAGGGCGACCAGCGCATCTTCATGTCGATCGTGCGGCGAAAAGGCTGCAAAGGCGCGACAGCCTTTCCAAAGGGCGTATCCGTCGTCTCGAGCGTCCTGTTCATTTCCTGGGACAGACGGCCAGGCACATACCAATTATCCGCCTCCGAGAGCACATGGGCGCCGCAGCTCAATTGAACGCGCCGGTATTTGACCGGCTCCGACAGATCGACGCGCAGCCGCTGGCGCGTCTCGTCGCTCGGCGGCTTGTCGGCGCCAGAGACGCGTGTCGCGACGATTTTGGGCTCGAGGGCCATTTTGTGGTCCGCGCACCATCTCTCCAGGGTCATCGTGGCGCTGCGGCTCGCGAGCAAGGAGGCGTTCAGCGTCTGGATCAGGGCGAGAACCTCGACGCGCGATAAAAAGCCCTCGGGCCAGCGCTGCTCGGCCCCGGCGACTGGGCTAACAAGGAGCGCCGCGGCCAGCGCCATCGATCTTGAAAAAATACGTTCGGCCATCCCGCCGCCCTCTTTGTCGTCGGGCGGATTTTACAAGGCAATCCCGGAAAAGTTGACCTGCCTTATGCTGGAGGTCGAAAGGCGCTCATCCTGCGCCTTGGGCGGTCGCATCCAACCCCAGCAAGGCGGAGAGTTCCGCGAGCGTGGATTTCTCCTTTTCGCTCATCCTGATGCCGCCAAAGCCGAGGAAAGTGTCTTCGAGACCCGCTTCCGCCACCACGCGCGCGATCTTGATCAGCCACTCCTTGAAAGGCCTCGCATGCTCGCCAGCCTTCGCGTCGAGTATCGCCCTCGTATCCTTCAAGGCGTCGAGCGCACGGTGCTTTATATCTTCGAGCGCGGCGCCTTGCGCGACCGTGCGCACCCCTTCGCGCGCGTCGGCGCGGCCGTTCGCGGTCAAAAGCTCCTCGGCGACCGCCTTTATCAGCTCGTCACCCGGCTGCGTTCTTGCCTCGGCGAGAGAGCGCGCGGCGGCGAATGCCTCCTGGAGCAAGCCGACAAAGCCGCTGGGGTCGGCCGCGCTGACCGCGTAGCCTGCGAGCAAGGGAGCCTGCACCAGCTTTTTCCATTCGACAGGCGCGAAATCCGACTTGCTCGTCATTGGCCTTGCTCCGCTCTTCGCTTCTCCCAGATAGAACGCGCGCCTCGTGCGACAATCGCGCTTTCAAGCGAAACAGGCGGTGAAGCGGCCTTCCGCTATTGGCGCGCGACAGTCAAGCCGGCGTCGCGCGCAGGCGACGCCGATCCCTGCGCCTTGGGCTTCCCCGACTCCGCCCGATGGATTGTCGGCACTTCCATGAGCATCAGCGTGGCTCCGGCCGCAAGCGAGGCGAAGAGTATCGACAGGATGATGGCGTTGGAAATTTGAGGGCGGATCATTCCTCAGATTTGAGCGAGAGACGCGCCACTTGCAATCGACCACTTTGACGCACCCTCGCGCCGCCGTCTCGAAGATCGTTTTTCAGGCTTGTATCCATGCGTAGAAACTCGATGCGCAAGCTTCGTCAGGGTGGCGCCATCGAAAGCGCCATCGCGTGGTTCTTTCCCTCCGTCGGCTTTACCCAGAAAATGCCTCAACCGTCTGGCATGAAATAAGCACACAGCAGCGCCGCGAAGCGACGTAAGGGAGAATCCCCATGGTCCGCAAGGTTGGGGCCGACGACCCCATCATGGTCGTCTCTGAAAACGCGCGCGCCCGCAAGCCCGCGCCTTTGCGACAATATCCGCAAGCCGTTGTGGTCTCTGCATTTGCGTCGGACAGACGCGCCGGCTGGAGCAATCCGAGACGCTCGGCTCGTCTGATCGATCTCGAGCGGCGTGCAAGATTCGCACGTATCGAAAGCGTTTAAAATGCGCACATGCGGCGCCGAAACGCAAAGCAGGCTGCGCAGGAATGCGTCACAGAGACGACGAGCACGTCACACATCGAGATCGCGATAGACCGCCACCTCGCGTTCGCGCGCGATGCGCGCGTCTTCCCCCGCCCGCACGCCCCGCCACACGTCGAACATCATGATAAGGGTCGTGAGGAGTCCGGTCGTCTTGCCGATAATGAAGCCGAAGGGGAAAATAATGCGCTCTGGCGCCAGGATGAACTGCGCGCCAAGGAAGATCGTTGCAGCGTCCAGGAAATAGGCGGGCCGGTAGAGTGATTTCTCCTTCCAGGCGCTGCGCGCGTAATGGCGGGAATGCTTTTTCACGGCCTTGTTATATTCCGGGTTCGAGAAGAAGCCCCAGAAACGCCGCTTCGGCGGCAGCGCATTCGGTCCGGCAATAAGCGCCTTCAGCAGCGACTTGATCTCGAAATGCGCAACGGCGACGAGCAGGACATTTGTGGCGACGAGAGCAACCTTCAACTGCGGGGCTGAAATGTAAAGCTGCGCCCCGATGTCGACGAAGAGAAGCTGCGTCGCCGCATTCAGCACGAAAGCCGAGCGATGGAAGGCGGCGCGATTGATGCTCTGAATCTTCTCGTCGAAGAAGGCGAGGCCCGGCTTGCTCCTGACGAGAATATGGAGCGTCAGCCGCTCCTCCTCGTCGAGCGCCCAGCGCTTGCCGAGCTCATCGATCGTCTCCCCCGGCGAGCCGCCCTTGGGGATTTTGAAGGTGACCTTCGCGACAAAGGCCGACAGGCGGGACAGAAAGCCCCGCGCCGCCGCGTAATGCGACGTCACTGCGCCAAGAAGCTTCTCGGGTTCGGACGCCATCTTGCCCTTTCCAGCGCGGCAACGCGCAGCCGGGGCCGGATGCGCAAGTCGCTGGAAATTTATGCGGCTTCACAGGTGTTCCGCAAGAGCGGGATCGCCCCGGCTCAGTGTCCGCCGGAGTCCGCCGCCCGCGCCGCCTCGAACAGGAACCAGGTCCGCTTTTCCGTCTCGTCGAGATATTGCTCGATCAGGCTAGAGGTCGCGACATCGTCCCAATCATCGCAGACGCCATGCGCTTCGCGCATCGATTTCGCGATGGAGATGTTATCGTTCATGAGCTCGACAAGCATCTCGTAAGGGGAGACGAAATCCTTCTGATTTTCGCGCAAGGACGCGAGTTCGAGAATCTGCGCGAGGGATTTCAGCGTGGGCTGGCCGAGCTTGCGCACGCGCTCCGCCAAAGGATCGATCGACTCCAATATTTGTTCGCTCTGCTCATCGAGCATCTCGTGAAAGTCGCGAAAATTCGGCCCGCTGACGTGCCAGTGGAAGTTCTTGGTCTTCACATAGAGCACATAGGCGTCCGCCACGAGCCGGTTGATGCTGTCGGCGAGCGTGGCCGTCGCTTCCGGCGAAAGGTCGCTTGGCGTGTTGAGGGCCGCCCGTTCGGTGTCGCGGCTCTCGGGAATATTCATGGTCATTGCGGCCTCCTTCGAGCGGGCCTCCAGCGTTACGCGACGAACGCGCGCTCGCCTTCATTGTTCCAACCGCAGCCGCGCCTTAAGCGACGCGACTGGCCTTTCGCTGGAAGAACAGCGCCTGGCTGATCGTCGCCTTCACCGTATCCACCTTATAAGGCTTGCTGATGAGGAAGGCGGGCTCGGGCCGCTCGCCCGTCAACAGCCGCTCGGGGAAGGCGGTGATGAAGATCACCGGGCAGTCGAAGCTTTGCAGCAATTCGTTCACCGCATTGAGGCCGGAGCTGCCGTCGGCGAGCTGAATATCCGCAAGGATCAAGCCCGGGTGACGTCCCTTCGCGAGCTCGACCGCTTCCTTATGCGTGCGGGCGATGCCGATCACATGATGCCCCAGATCGCGTGCGATGAATTCGATGTCCTGCGCAATCAGCGCCTCGTCCTCGATGATGAGCACGTCGGTGGCGACCCGCTCGGCGATCTCGCGCCCCGCTTGCGCGATCAACGCCTCCACTTCCTCCGGCGTGACCGACATGATGTCGGCGACGTCCTCGGTTGAAAATCCCTCGACCGTACGGAGCAAAAAAGCCTGGCGTGAGCGTGGCGTTAGCAGGCTGACATTACGCTGCGCTGCGGAAATATCGTCCTCGGGACGGTCCTCGACATTCAAGGCGATCGACGACCAGCTCCTCATGAAAAGATGATAGAGCCCAACCTTCGCCGACATGTTGGAGGGGAAGGAATCGATGTCCGCAACGAGCGCTTCGAGCGTCGCGACGACATAAGCGTCGCCGCTTTTTTGCGACCCGCACAAAGCGCGCGCGAAGCGACGCAGATAGGGAAGATGCGGAGCGATCTCGCGTGAGATGTTCATGACGACACCTTGCGGTCTTGTGAGAGGCTGTCAGCGCGGTTGAGCATTACGTCGCGTCGAACTAGAAATCCACAACTTCCATCCGGAACGAATGCGCCGTCCCCGGGTTGCCTAAATAGGCGCCTGAAGCGAGGGCGCTTCGCCAAAGCCTCCACCAGTTGGGCGAGCGATCTCGGGACGATAGATGACGCAGGGCAACGAAAAAGAGGAGAGAAAGACCTTGGCGCCACAGGAGACGGCCGACCTGGGTCAGGTTGACGGCGACCAGGTCGACGGCGTGGAGACGGCCTTTCTTGAGCCTCATATCCAGGATCAATTGGGGCGTGTGCTGCGCTCATTCTGCGACGACCTGATCCACCAGCCAATTCCGGACAAATTCGTCATGCTGCTCGCCCAGCTCGAAGCCATACAGCGCGAGAAGAAATGACCAACGCGACCTTTGGAGAGCAAATGGTGGCGCAGATCCCTTATCTGCGCGCCTTCGCCATCTCGCTCGCGGGCTCATATAGCGTGGCGGACGACCTCGTCCAGGACACGCTTGTGAAGGCCTGGTCGCATGCCGACAGTTTCGAGCCCGGCACGAATTTTCGCGCCTGGCTCGTGACGATTTTACGCAACACTTATTTCTCGCAGTACCGCAAGCGCTCGCGCGAAGTGCAGGATAGCGACAACGTCCTTGCGGAACAGATTCCGGTGAAAGGCGGGCAGGAATCCAACGTCACGATGCAGGACGTGCAGAAGGCGCTGGACAAGCTTGCGCCGGAACATCGCGAAATTCTGCTCATGATCGGCATCACGGAATTGTCCTACGAAGAAGCGGCGCAGGTCTGCAATATCGCGGTGGGAACGGTGAAGAGCAGGCTCAATCGCGCTCGCGCCAAGCTTGCGGAGCATCTCGGGCTCAACGGGACACATGAGATCGATTCGGACCCGACCATGACGGGCATCGCCGCGCGAAAAAACACGAAGGCGCTCTGAAATCGGTTCAAAAAAACTCTCTGGTGCAGGCAGATCCGTGGAACTCGGCGAAGACTTCGCCAGTTTCAGCATCTGCCCGGCAACTTTCGTGCAGCCTAGAAAACGCGCGGGCGCAAAACGCTCGGGGGCAAATGCAAATCTGCCCGTTTTGGCGCGGAGTGATTAGTGGTCGAACAAGACCTCGTTCGAATCCTCGGATTCGCCCTTTCAGCCGACATTTCCCTTGGCCCGAGGGGCAATAATACGCTAGCGGCGGAAGTGCGCCCGCTAGCGCAAGCAGAGCTGATTTCCGCCTATGGGCAAGTCATCATCGTTGCGCTGGCGATTGCTTTCGTCGCAGCGCTCCTCGCGCTTTATCGTCTCGACTCTGCTCGGCGGCGGCAGGCGGCGGCGACCCACCGGCTTGCGGAATTGGCGCATCGCCTGAAAGCCGGCGAGCTGCCCGCCTGGGCTGCGACCGGCGTCCCCGACATCGACGACATCGCGCGCACCCTCGATCAATTTGAACAGAGGCTGCGCCGCAAGCGCGCGCTGCTGAGCCGGCTCAACGAAGAGCTGATCAAAGGCGATGGCGCCGCCAACGCGCCCAACGGCTTCAACAACAGGCTGCGAGCGGTCATCGACGCGCTTCCCGTCGGCGTGCTGATCGCGGAAGCGCCGAGCGGCCGCATCCTCGAAGGCAATTCGGCGCTCGAGGCCATCCGGCGGGGGCCTGTGATTTATTCGGAAGGACTGGGCCATTATCGGCACTGGGTCGCCGTGCATGAGAGCGGCGAGCCCGTCCAGGAGAGCGAATATCCCCTCGCCCGCGCCCTCGCCGGGGAAAATCGGCCGACGCTCGAATGCCGGCATCAGCGCGCGGACGGCACCTGGGCGTGGATCAACATTGTCGGCGCGCCGATCCGCGACGCAAGCGGCAAGGTCATCGCCGCCATCATCGCCATTACCGACATCGACGAGATCAAAAGCGCCGAGGAACACCGGCGCATCATGAACCTCGAGCTGCACCATCGGGTGAACAACTCGTTGGCGATGATCCAGGGCGTCGCCAACATCACCGCCCGCACGGCGACGGATTTCGCCAGCTTTCGAAACAGCTTTTCCGATCGTATCCAGTGCCTCAGCCGTCTCTCGACCTTGCTGGTCAAAAAATCCTGGGCGGAGACGCCCATGAAAGAGCTGGTGATGACGGCGCTCGCCTATGATTCGCTCGCCATCCGCGATCGCATCTCCATCTTCGGCGAAGACGTCGCGCTGCGCTCGGAAGTCGCGCTGGCCTTAGGCATGGCGCTGCACGAGCTTCTCTCCAATGCCGAGCAGCACGGCGCGCTATCGGGGGAAGAAGGGCATGTGGTCGTCGACTGGCGGATTTCCGACGATGAAGGCCGGCGGTTGCTGATCATTTGGAAGGAGCAAGGCGGGCCGTCGGTTGCGAACCCGCAACATTCAGGCGTCGGTCTCTATTTGATGA
This sequence comes from Methylocystis iwaonis, assembly GCF_027925385.1. Taxonomy (NCBI): domain Bacteria; kingdom Pseudomonadati; phylum Pseudomonadota; class Alphaproteobacteria; order Hyphomicrobiales; family Methylocystaceae; genus Methylocystis; species Methylocystis iwaonis. The sequence goes on along the minus strand of NZ_AP027142.1, from coordinate 447,054 downwards.
AGACGGTCCTCGCCCGGCAGTTCGGCGGCGACATCGACATCGCCTTTGAGCCCGATGGCTTGCGCGCAACGATCACGGCGGAAGTTTAGAGAACGCCCTGCTTCGCTCGATCATGGCAAAGCTGACACACACTTTTTGGAGTCTCCCCACTGGGCGAGAGGTTCGAAGCCTCCAATTCCCCGGTTCTGTGAAACGCGCAGGGGAGTTTAAGAATGCCTGGGCCCAAAAGCTGGCGCAACGCCATATTTGGAATCCTCGTCATTTGGCTCGCCACTTTTGCCTGGGCCAACCGTTTCGTCCCGGCGGATTCGCCGTATTTTCATAAAAACCGCTATACCGGCGCGCAATGCCACAGGGGCGTCGAGTGCTGGGCGCCGCGCTCCGTCACAAGCTGGGCGGCGCAAGCGCGGTGACGTTCATTCTGGCGAAAGCTTCAATTTGGACAAAAGCGCCTCGATGATGGGGCGCTGGCCCTTTGTAATTTTCGCCAGCGCTTCCTGAGGCGTGAACCAGCCCGCTCTGTCGATCTCGGGAATGTCGATCATGCGCCCCGATTTCGGCGGCCATTCGATCTTGCAGTCATTGCTTTGGACGCAAGAGAGCGCGATGTCTCCCTCGAGCGCGAAGGCGGCGACCAGCTTGCCGCTGGGCTGCTTGAAGACGCCGAGAGGCGTCAGCTCGCCCGTCAGCGCCACGCCTGTTTCTTCGGCGAATTCGCGCTTGGCCGCGCTTTCCGGATCTTCCCCGTCGCCAATTTCCCCTTTCGGGATCGACCAGGCGCCGTCGTCCTTTCTCGCCCAGAAAGGCCCGCCGGGGTGAACCAGGAAGACGTCGAACCCATGGGCGCTAGGCCGGTAAAGGAGGACGCCTGCGCTGCGTTTTGGCATGGCTCACTCTCCCACGCGCCCTGAACCCCGATAACGGCGTCAGACTTCGGCCGCATTCGTCGACAAACAGTCTCCCCGCCCAGAATAACGAGCGGAGAGACGAAAGCGCATGACGAAATGGTCCAGCTTGCCCTTCAAGGCGCTCGTCGCCCTCGCCGTGACGGCGCCGGGGACGGCCCTTGCAAGTCCCCTCGATCGCGGGCCGGTCGCGGATTTTCTGACCATCTTCCGTCAGCAGTCGATCCCCAAGCAGCTCGTGCAGTGGCGTCACCCGGAATATAAGGCGGGAACCGTCGTCATTTCGACCAAGGAAAGGCGGCTTTACTATGTGCTCGGCGGCGGTCAGGCGATCGAATATGGCGTCGGCGTCGGGCGCGAGGGCTTCACCTGGTCGGGCGTGAAAACTGTCTCCCGCAAGCGCGAATGGCCCGACTGGCGTCCGCCCGCGCCCATGCTGAAACGCCGCCCCGACCTGCCGCGCTATATGGCGGGCGGCATGGAGAATCCGCTCGGCGCCCGTGCGCTCTATCTCGGCTCCAGCGACTATCGCATCCATGGCTCGAACGAGCCGGATACGATCGGCGCGGCCGTGTCCTCCGGCTGCATCCGCATGACCAATAACGACGTGATCGACCTCTATTCGCGCGTGAAGGTCGGCACGAAGGTCGTGGTTCTCCGTTAGATTATCGGATCGCGGCCTTCTGGCTCGCCTCGATCCGCAGCCGCGCCTGCATCGTCTCCCCGGCGCGATGGAAGCGGACGTCGATCTCGCTTCCTGCCGGGCTCGCGCCCAGAAAAGCGCGTAGCTGCGCCGGCGTCGTGATCGCCCTCCCGTCGACAGCGGTGATGACGTCGCCTTTGCGAAGCCCTGCGAGCGCGGCGGATGACGCCGGCTCCACCGTGACGATCTCGGCGCCGGCGCCATTCCCCACAGGCGAGCGGATCGAAACGCCGATATGGCCGCGACGCACCTCCCCGCTTTCGACAAGCTGCGCCATGATGCGGCGCGCCATGTCGATGGGGATGGCGAAGCCGATGCCGTGACTGGCGCCGGATTTCGACAGAATAGCGGTGTTGAGGCCGACGAGGCGCCCGTCGAGCGTCACCAGCGCGCCGCCGGAATTGCCCGGATTGATGGAGGCGTCGGTCTGGATGAAATCCTCATAGCCTTCGATCCCAAGTCCCGCGCGGCCGATCGCCGACACGATCCCCGAGGTCACCGTCTGCCCGAGGCCGAAGGGGTTGCCGACGGCGAGAACGAAATCGCCGACCTCGAGCGTTCGGCTGTCGCCCATCGGAACGGCGGCAAGATTATCCGCCTTGATTTTCAGCACGGCGATATCCGTGGCTTTGTCGCGGCCCACGAGCTGGGCGCGGAAACGCCGGCCATCCTTGGTTGTCGCCTCGATGACGGAGGCGCCGCGGACGACATGCTCATTGGTGAGAATGAGCCCGGCCTCGGCGTCGACGATGACGCCCGAACCCGCGGATGTCGTCTCGCGCTTGAGATGGGTGTTGGGGATCTCGAAAAATTCTTGCAGCACCGGGTCGACGACCGTCGGCACCTCGACCGATTCGATCCGCTTCGTCGCGATGTTGACGACGCCCGGCGTCACCGCGCGAACGACGGAAGCGACGGAAGCCTTCTGTCCGGCGGGCAGCGCGCCGGCGGAAAGCGGCGTCGGGCAGGCGAGAAGACACAAGAGAGCGAAACGTCGAATCATGGCGGGTCAAACTCTTGGAAGCGCTCGGCAGAAAGATGGCGCGGGCCAAAGAATCCAGGCGGCGCCTGTGCTTATGGTAAATGCGCGGCTTCTGCGCTCCCGGGCTCTTGGGAAGCGCTCTTCCTTAGTCACTTCAATCGGGGAAATCAGCACTCGCCCGCACACGCTGCTAATAGTTTGTTTTTACGCCTGTTTCTGGCGCAAGAGTTGCTTTCGTTAACCTGTCGCTCCTAGTTTTTTAAGAGTGTCTTCCGTTGGAAAGGAGACGGGAATGGCGTCCAGGGACTTCCACTTGCAGATGCAGGGCTATGGTCTGACGACGGCAAATATTTTCTATGGCCTGCCGGACCATCCGAGGATCATCCAGAGCTACATCTGGCAGGAATATGATCTGCACCCGCATTTTCCCGAGCTGAGGAAATTCCTGGATTTTTGGACGAGGAGCCTCGACGGGCCGCTCCATGGCGTGACGGTGGCGCATGCCCAGCTCATCACGCCTGCGGAGATGCGTCTGGTGGACGGCGAGTTTCATGTGCACTGACCGCGCCGCCGCGCGTCCTTGCCAATGAATTAAACGTCTGTCCTACGCCTATGTCCTGAAACAGGAAGCAACGGACAGATGAGGGACAAACACAGTCCGAATCGGCAGCGCGCGAAAACCGCCGCCGATTCGCTAATATATGCTTTCTACCGAGGCCGCTGGCGAAAAGGACGGCTTTGATGCAAGAATGCCGCGCCATTGTTGGCGCAGGGAAGAAACGACATGAAAAAGGAAACGATCAACGGCGCGACGCTCGCTGTCGCGGCGGTCGCAATCGCGCTCGCCGGAACCGCGCCGGCCGCGAAGGCCGAGACGACGACCGCGAGAGTTCACTGCCTGGGCGCCAATAGCTGCAAGGGCAAGAGCGATTGCCATTCGCCCAAAAACGCCTGCAAGGGCATGAACTCCTGCAAGGGCAAGGGCTGGGTCTATATGGAATCCGCCCAGGCCTGCGAAGCTGCCGGCGGCAAGACGCTCGACTGAGCCTCTTGACGAAGAAGTCGCCAGGGCCGGGCACAGCGCCCGGCCCGGCGCTTTCAGCCGGCCTTGTCGACCAAGGCGATCAAGCCTTTGAGCAGCGCCACGGGGTCGGGCGGGCAGCCGCGAATGTGGAGATCGACCGGAACGACTTGCGAGACAGCGCCCACGCAGGCGTAGCTGCCGGCAAAAACGCCGCCGTCGAAAGCGCAATCGCCCACTGCGACGACCCATTTGGGATCGGGCGTCGCATTATAGGTGCGCTCCAGCGCCTCTTTCATATTCTTGGTCACGGGCCCGGTGACGAGCAGCACGTCGGCGTGCCGGGGCGAGGCCACGAATCGCAGACCGAAGCGCTCGAGATCGTAAAAGGCGTTGCTCAGCGCATGAATCTCGAGCTCGCAGCCGTTGCAGGAGCCGGCGTCGACCTCGCGGATCGCGAGACTACGGCCGAGCTTCTCGCGGGCGGCTCTTTCCAGCGCCTGTCCGAGCTCGGCGAGCATCGCGTCTTCGGGCCGGGGCGGCGGCTCGGTCAGCGCGCCGCGCAAAAGCCCTTGGAAGAGAAATTTCTGCATGGTTGCGAGCCGCTTACAGGTCGTGCCCCGAATAGGAGCAGTTGAAGGATTTATTGCAGAGCGGGAAATCCGCGACGATGTTTCCCTTGATCGCGGCTTCGAGCAGCGGCCATTGGAACCAGGACGGGTCGCGCAGATGCGCCCGCTCGATCCGGCCGTCGGCCGCAAGGCGCAGCCAGACGAAAATATCGCCGCGGAACCCTTCCACGAGCGCCGCGCCCTCGGCCCCGCCCGGCGCGGCGCTGAGATCGGCTTGGATGGGGCCATGGGGGAGGCGATCGAGGATTTGCTCGATGATCTCGACCGACGCTCTCACCTCGTCGAAGCGCACCCAGACGCGCGCATCGACGTCGCCGCCGGTCGACTCGCCGAGCTCGAAGGAGAGCGCGTCATAGGGCGCGTAGCCGATGGCGGCGCGGGCGTCGAAGCGGCGGCCAGAGGCGCGGCCGATAAAGCCCCCGCAGGCATATTGGCTGGCGAGCTCGGCGCTCAGCACGCCGGTCGCCACGGTGCGGTCCTGCAGCGAGGTCGTATCGCCATAGAGCGCCACGACACGCGGCACCATCACGCCGATCTTTTCCAGCAGCGAGCGCAGCGTCGTCACGCCCTCTTCCGACAGATCCACGGCGACGCCGCCGGGCGTGATGCGGTCCATCATCAGCCGATGGCCGAAACAGGCTGACGCCGCCCGCAGCAGCTTTTCGCGAACCAGCCCGCATTGCGCGAGCATCAGCGCAAAGGCGGCGTCGTTGCAGATCGCGCCGATGTCGCCGAAGTGATTGGCGAGGCGCTCGATTTCCGCCATCAAAGCGCGCAGCCACACGGCGCGCGGCGGCGGCTCGACGCCATAAGCGGCCTCGACGGCGCGCGCGAAGGCAAAACTATAGGCCACGGTGCTGTCGCCGGAGACGCGCGCGGCGAGCTTCGCCGCCTTGTCGAGCGGCGCGCCCGCCATGAGGCTGTCGACGCCCTTGTGCACGAAGCCTAGCCGCTCCTCGAGCCGCACCACCACCTCGCCATTGCAGGAGAAACGGAAATGGCCGGGCTCGATGATGCCCGCATGCACCGGGCCGACAGGAATCTGATGCAGCGGCGCGCCTTCGGCCGGCGAGAATTGATAAGCGTCGCTCGCCGTCTCGATCTGCGCCGCCTCCCCGTCGGGATGACGAAGGCCCCAGCGGCCGTGATCGAGCCAGCGGCGCGTGTCGGGCGATCCTTCGGGCGTGAGCCCGTAAAGATCGGCGATCGTGCGTTCCTGCCTCAGCGCCGGCGGGTGCCGCACGCCGACCGAGGGAAAGCGGCCTTGCGGGCAGTCGAGCGAGACGAGCCGAATCTTTGGCGTCGCCCTGCCGACGATCGCCATGAACACATGAGCGCCGTCGCTCCATAGGCTGAGAAGATCGGCCTTGCGGCCGGCGATCTCTTCGATTGCTGCACGCCAGCCCGCGTCGTCGACCGTCTCGCGCGCCCAGGGGCGGCAGGACGCAGCGGGCGCAGGAGCCGTGCTGTTCGGGTCTTCAGGGGTGAAGAGCATTTGCATGTCCCTTTGCGCTTATCCCAGCAGCCGCGCCACGTTCTGGAACCAGGTGACGAGATAAGACGGCAGATAAAGGCCCGCGAGAAGCACGAGCGAAAGATGCGCGATGAGCGGCACGGGAGAGGCCGGCGCCTCTCCGGCGCTCTTCGTCGGTTCGCCGAAAGCCATGCCGATGAGGCGCATCAACAAGGCGCCGAAGGCGACCAGAAGGCCCAGGACCAGCGGAACGGCCAGCCATGGCTGACGCGCGAAGGCGGAGCTTACGACCAGAAACTCGCTCATGAAGACGCCGAGCGGCGGCATGCCGCAGATCGCCATCACGCCGACGACGAGGCTCCAGCCGAGCACGGGATGGCTCTGGGTCAGGCCCCTGATCTCGGCGATCTTCTGCGTGCCCTTGGCCTGAGCGATGTGGCCGACGGAGAAGAAGATTGCGGATTTGGTGAGGCTGTGCATCGCCATATGCAGCAATCCGGCGAAATTCGCGACGGGGCCGCCGATCCCGAAGGCGAAGGCGATGATGCCCATGTGCTCGATCGACGAATAGGCGAAGAGGCGTTTGATGTCGTCGCGTCGGTAGAGCATGAAGGCCGCAAAAAGCACCGAGGCGAGGCCCAACGCGATGAGCAGCGGCCCGGGCGTGATGGCGGCGGCGTTGGCCGTGAGCAGCATTTTGAAGCGCAGCACGGCGTAGAGCGCGACATTCAGCAACAGACCGGAAAGCACCGCCGAGATGGGCGTCGGGCCCTCGGCATGCGCATCGGGGAGCCAGGCGTGCATGGGCGCGAGGCCGACCTTGGTGCCATAGCCGAGCATCAGGAAGACGAAGGCCACATTCAACAGGCGCGGGCTGAGATGCGCGGCGTGCTGCATCAGCGTGGACCAGAGCATGGAGTCGTAGCCCTCGCCCAGAACCGGCTCCGCCGACATATAGACGAGGATCGTGCCAAAGAGCGCGAGCGCAATGCCGACGCTGCCCAGAATGAAATATTTCCAGGCGGCTTCGAGCGAGTCGCGGGTGCGGTACAGGCCGACCATGACAACCGTGGTCAGCGTCGCGACTTCGACCGAGACCCATGTGAGGCCGATGTTGCTGGCCAGAAGCGCCAGATTCATGGCGCACATCAGCGCCTGATACATGGCGTGGTAAAAGCGCAGATTGCCCGGCGTCAATTTGCCGATCGCGAGTTCGTGCTCGATATAGCTCGCGCTGAAGCCCGCCGTGGTGAAGCCGATAAGCGTCGACAGCACGACGAAGACGACGTTGAGATCGTCGACCGAGAGAAAGCTGCCGGCCTCGTGTCCCTTGGCGAGGAGCAAAAGCGCGAAGACGAAGGTCGCGCCCGACGCGGCGACATTGAGCTGAGCCGCTTTCTTATATTCGGTCTGAAAGGCCAGCACGCCCGCCGCGACCGCCGGAATGGCCACGAGCGCGTTCGACACCATGAAGAATTCGGAAATCATCGGCGTTCTCCGCGCACGCGATCGAGTTCGTATAAGTCCACTGTGTCGAAGCGCTCCCGAATGCGGAACAGGAAGATGCCGATCACGATAAAGGCGATGAGAATCGAGAAGGCGACGCTGATCTCGACGACGAGCGGCATGCCATTGGCGCCCGCGGCCGCCAGCACGAGGCCGTTCTCCAGCGACATGAAGCCGATGATCTGACTGACGGCGTTGCGCCGCGTGACCATCATCAGCATGCCCAGAAGCACGATCGTCAGCGCAAAGGCGAGGTCTTCGCGCGCGAAAGGATCGGCCGTCGTCGTCGCGGGCAGCATGACGACGAGCGAAAGGCCCATCAGGAACATGCCGACAAGCATGGTCGCGCCGATGCCGCCGACGACTTCCACCGTGCGATGGACGCGCAGCGCCTTGACGATCTTGTGCAGGCTATAGGGAATGACGATCGCCTTGAACACCAGGGCGATCGCCGCCGTCACATAAAGATGCGCCGCGTTCTGCACATGGGCCTGCCAGGCCACCGACAAAGTCAGCACCAAAGCATGCAGCGCGAAGATGTTGATGAGCCCCGTCAGGCGATCCTGATAGAGCAGCATGAAGCTGACGAGCACCAGCCCGCCCGCGAGGAGCTGCGCGATGTCGAGAGACAGATGCTCTTGCATTACAAGCTCCGGGTGACAAAGACGAGAAGAGTGCCGAGAAGGCCGAGCATCAGCGCCGCTCCCAGGAAATCCGACACGCGGAAGATGCGCATCTTTGCGGTCGACACTTCGAAGAGGGCCAACAAAAAGCCCGCGACAAAGATTTTCACGACATAAAAGGCGACGCCATAGCCCATGTCGGCGAGACTGCCATCCGGGGGCGCGATGCCAAAGGGGAAGAAGATGCAGCCGATAAGCGACACATAGAGAAGAAGCTTGAGCGCCGAGGCCATCTCGATGATGGCGAGATGACGTCCCGAATATTCGAGAATCATCGCCTCGTGGACCATGGTGAGCTCGAGATGCGTCGCGGGATTATCGACCGGTATGCGTCCGTTCTCCGCGATCGCGACGATGATGAGGCCGATCAGCGCGAAGAGCACGGAGACGCGCAGCGCGAAATCCGACGCCATATAGGCGGCGACTTCCGAGAGCTGGGTCGAGCCGGCGATGAGCGAGACGATGAAAGCAATCATGATCGTCGCCGGCTCGGCGAGCGAGCCGAACATCGTCTCGCGGCTTGAGCCGATGCCGCCGAAGCTCGTCCCCACATCCATGCCGGCGAGCGCCAGGAAGAAGCGGGCGGCGCCGAGCAAGGCGGTGAGCGCGATGAGATCGGCGATCCAGCCGAACATCAGTCCGGTCGCAAATGTCGGAACGAGCGACGCCGCCACCCATGTGGTCGAGAAAATCAGATAGGGGGCCGCCCGGTAGAGCCAGGAGGCGTCATGGGCGAGCACGACGTCCTTCCTCAACAGGCGAATGAGATCGTACCAGGGCTGCAGAAGCGGCGGCCCGCGCCGCCGCAGCAGGCGGGCTTTCACCTTGCGCGTGAATCCGATCAGCACCGGCGCGAGCGCCAGCACCAAAGCCATTTGCGCCGCTTGCGCGAAGAGGTCGAAGAGAAAGGTCATAGCGCCACGAGGATGAGGAGAAAGACGAGGGCGGCGAAGACGAGGGCGATATATTCCTGGATCGACAGGAAGTTCACCACATTGAGCCGCCCCGCGCAGAACAGCACAGCTTTCGTCAGCGGCGCGTAGATGTAGTCGATGAAGCGGTCGCCAATCTCCACGGAGAAATGCGCGGCGCGCGTCTCTCCGGGCAGCGGCATGTCGAGCTTCTCGCGCGCCGAGAAGGCGACGGCGCCGAGCGCGCGGCGGACCGGCTGCGCAAAGCTGCTCGCCGTATACTGACTCGCGGGGGTCGGATCGACATAGCCGCAATCCCACGGCGGCGCCCGACGCAGCGGGCGCGGAAAGAATTTCTTGATCGTCTGCGCCATAGCAAAGGCCGACAGGCCGATGAAGGCGAAGACGAGCAGGCCGTTATAGGAGCTGCGGCTCTCGGCGATGGGCGCGATCGTAAACCAGCCGATCTGGCTCTGCGCCGGCATGCGGCCGCCGACATATTCGGCCGCCGCGGGCGAGATCGTGTCGATCATGAAGCTTGGCGTAATCCCCGCCAGAAGGCAGAGAGCGATCAGCGCGAACATGGCGCGCAGCGACCATTGATCGGTCTCCTGCGCCTGCTCGGCGGCGTCGGAGCGCGGCCGGCCAAGAAAGACGACGCCAAAGGCCCGCACATAGGCGCCGGCGCCCAGCGCCGCGCTCAGCGCCAGCGTCACGCCGACAGCGGGCGTGAGCAGCTTCAATATCCACTGCGGCAACGAGGGGCTGAGAAGGATGGCCTGGAACACCAGCCACTCGGAGACGAAACCGTTGAGCGGCGGCAGCGCGGCGATGGCCATGCAACCGCCGAGAAACACGAAGGCGGTTTTCGGCATCGAGCGGATCAGGCCGCCGAGCTTCTCGATGTTCTTCTCGCCCGTCGCGCCGAGCACGGCGCCGGCGCCGAAGAAGAGCGTGCTCTTGAACAAAGCGTGGTTGAAGACATGGAACAGCGCCGCGGTGAAGGCGAGCGCCGCGGGCAGCGCCTGGCCATTCGCCTTGAAGGCCAGCGCCAGTCCGAGCGCGACGAAGATGATGCCGACATTTTCGATGGTGCTGTAGGCGAGAAGCTTCTTGAGATCGCTCTGCACCGTGGCGAACAGCACGCCGATCAGCGCGCTCGCCGCGCCGAACGCCAGCGGGTGAATGCTCCACCAGAAGGCGGGCGGGCCCAGAAGATCGAAAGCCATGCGGATGAAGCCGTAAATGGCCACCTTCGTCATGACCCCGCTCATCAGCGCCGAGACATGGCTCGGCGCGGCGGGATGGGCGAGCGGCAGCCAGATATGCAGCGGAACGAGACCCGCCTTCGAGCCGGCCCCCAGGATGACGAGGGCAAGGACGAGGCCGGATTTCCAGGCGTCCTTGGGAATCGCGCGGATCGTATCGAAGTCATGGGCGCCGGTCGCGCCGCCGAGAACGCCGAAGGCCATGAGCAGGCAGAAGGTGCCGAAGCTCGCCATGAGCAAATAGATGTAGGCGGCGGCGCGGTTTTCGGCGTGATCGTGATGGGAAATGACCAGCGCCCAGGACGAGAGCGACATGAATTCCCAGGCGACGAGGAAGGTGAAGGCGTCGTCGGCCATCACGACGCCGTTCATGCCGGCGATGAAGGCCGGAAAGAACGGCAGCACGCGCATCGGGCTTTTCTCATGCGCCCCGTAGCCGATGGCGTAGACGCTCGCCGCCGCGCCGCCGAGATTGACGACCGCAAGAAAGAAGGCGCTCAGCGCGTCGATGCGAAAGCGCATGCCGATCCAAGGCAGGCCCAGGGGCAGCGTCGTCTGCAAGACATGCGCGCCTCTCGGGACGATGACGGCAAGGAAAATCGCCGCGCATAATCCGCCGGTGAGCCCGTAAACGAGCCGCGTCACATCCGCGCGGTCCTTGTAGCGGATCGAGGCTACGCCGACGCCGATCAGGGCGCCCACGCAAAGAAGGGCGAGATAAAGCGGCATTTATGTTCCTTGAACGACTTGGCCGAGAGGCTTGCCTGCATAGACGGTCGCGGGAATTCCAGCGGCAGTCTATCCCGCAGAACGTCTCACCCTGCGATATTTCGCCGGAATACGGCGCGGCCTTAGAGCGCATTCCGCAAAAGTTGCAGACCTGTGCGAAAAGAATGCGCTCCAGCTTTTTGAATCTGCGCGGAAAAGCGCGCTAGGCGGGGCGCCTGCGCGGCGCCAAAGGATGGTCGGAGGTCGGGACGAGATGGTCGAGCCCGCGGATTTCCGCATGGCCGCCCTTGCCGTGGTAATCCCCGCAGAAATGATGGAGATTTTCCATCACCGTGTGGTCGACGGTCGCTGTCTCCGAGAGGTCGAAGATCACCGTCTTGCCCGGCGGGATCGCGGTGAGGTCGTTCTTGAGCGCGAGATAATTGCCGAAGAAGGCCGCGCCCGCGACTTGCACATGGTAGACGCCCGGCGTCTTCTCTTCGATCGAGCGGCTGAGCTTGATGACATCCGGCCAATGGATGCTGCGCCAGAAATGGAAGGCCAGCTCCGCCAAAACGCCGATGGCGACGCCGATGAGAAGGTCGGTCGCCAGCACGCCGACGATGGTCACGACAAAGACGCCCAACTGGTCCCAGCCAATCTCCAACGTCTTTTTGAACTCGTGAGGCGAGGCCAGCCGATAGCCCGTGAAGACCAGGAGCGCCGCCAGCGAGGCGAGCGGGATCTCGTGGATCAGCTTCGGGAACAGGGCGACGAAGACGAGCAGGAAGAGCCCGTGGAAGAAATTGGCCCAGCCGGTTTTCGCGCCGTTGTTGACATTGGCTGAGCTGCGAACGATTTCCGCGATCATCGGCAGGCCGCCGATCAGGCCGCAGATGGCGTTGCCGACGCCCACCGCCGCGATGTCGCGGTTCAGGTCGGACGTGCGCTTATAGGGATCGAGCTTGTCGACCGCAGCGGCGCTCAGCAGGCTCTCGAGGCTGCCGACGAGCGCGATGGCGACGACCTGCTGCCAGAAGACGAGATGTCCGACGCGGGCGAAGTCGGGCGCGGCGAAGCCCGCCAGGAAATTCTCCGGCAAAGTGACGAGGAACTTCGGGCCGATGGTGAATTCATGGTGCGGCAGGAAGACCATGTCCGGCAGGAAGAGGTATTTGTGCTCGTCCTCGATGTCGAAATATTTGGCGAGAGCCATGCCCAGCAGGACGACGAGCAAGGGCGCCGGGATCATCTTGAGCTTGGGGTTCCGCACCAGGGTCCAGAGCGCCAAAATCCCGATGCCCAGAAAGCCGATGATGGCGACCTCCGGGTTCATGTCCCGCAAACTCGCTGGGATAGCGCCGATCGTCTGGAACAGCGTCTGCGCATCCGGCTTCACGCCGAGCATGACGTGAATTTGCTTGGCCATGATGATGATGCCGATCGCCGCCAGCATGCCGTGCACGGCCGAGGCGGGGAAGAAGGCGCTCATCTTGCCGGCCTTCATCACGCCCATGAGGATTTGCAGCAAGGAGGCGAAGAAGATCGCGGCGAGCGTGTAGCGATAGCCCGCCATAGCGTCGCCCTCGCCGAGCTCCGTCACGGAATCGAGAATGACGACGATCAGGCCGGCCGCCGGCCCCATGATCGTGACGAAAGAACCGTTGATGCGCGACACCAGAAGCCCGCCGACGATGGCCGAGATGATGCCGGCCTGGGGCGGAAAGCCGGAGGCCATGGCGATGCCGAGGCACAAGGGCAAGGCGATCAGGAAGACCAGGAAGCCTGAAACGACGTCGGAGCGCCAGCTCTCGAAGAGCCCGGCGAACCCGGATTTGGGAGACAAGGCGTCATGAGCCGGCGAGGAGATGGTCATCGTCTGTTATCCTCGAACTGGAGATGAAGACCGGAAAAAGAGCCTGGGCCCTGTCCCCCTTGGGCGACAAAGGCATTTTCGGCGCCGAGGCCGTCTGCACTCTTTTTGGTGGGGCTGAGGGCGCCCGGCGCCGCTCACGGACCCGGCAAGATTATATTTCAGGCGGGACGGCGCTTATTTCGGCAGAGCCGCGATTTGTCTAAAATGAAGGCTGGGCCGGCCTTTTGCTGCGCCTAAGTCTCGCTTCATTGGCTTTCCTCGATTGGCCTCCAAGGGCTCAGCTACACTTGCAAGCGGCTGTTTCCATAGTTTTTCGCACTGCGGAAAAATGTTTCCGCTCTATGTCGGGAAAGCCGGCGCGCTTTCGGAAACCCAGACAATCCGGGTGCGACACGCTATAGCCATGAACACAGAGGCGCACATGGACGGAGGCGCTTGGAAGCATGAGCAATCGCAGTTCGGTCCTCATCGTCGAAGACGACGCGGAAATCGCGGAGCTGATTTCCAGATACCTCGAAAACAACGGCATGGCGGTCACGCGCATCCCCAGCGGGGAAACCGTCGACGCCAAACTGGCCGCCGGCGACTTCGACATTCTCATTCTCGACCTCAATCTGCCGGGCGAGGATGGTCTTTCCATTTGCCGGCGGGTCCGGGCGGCGCATGACATCCCGATCATCATCGTCACCGCCCAGGGAGAGGACGTCGACAAGATCCTCGGGCTCGAGATAGGCGCCGACGATTATGTGGTGAAGCCCTTCAACTCCCGGGAGCTGCTCGCGCGCATCAGAGCCGTGCTGCGCCGCACCGGGCCGCAAAGCCGCGTCGAGGCCGGCCCCTCGAACCAAATCTTTCAGTTCCTGGGCTGGCGCATCAATCTTCTCGCCCGCGACGTCGTTTCGCCCAGCGGCATGAAGGTCGCCATGACCGGCGCGGAATTCGATCTCCTGCACGCATTCTGCGAAAATCCGAACCGGGTGCTGACCCGCGATCAGCTCATCAACATGACCCATGGCCCCACCGCCGGCCCCTTCGAGAGAAGCATCGACGTGCTGATCAGCCGGCTCAGACAGAAGCTCGAGAAAGATCCCAAAAACCCGGCTATCATCCAAACGGTGAGATCGGAGGGCTACATGCTCTCCGCGCCCGTCGCCCGGATTTGAAGATCAAGGCTTTCATGCGACGCCTGGCCCCAGCCCGCCTTGCCGGTCAAATCACGCTGCTCATCCTCGTCTCGATCGTGACCTTCCAGACGATCGTGCTGGTTACTTTCCACGTGCTCGACGTCGAAGGGCGGCGCCACATTGTCGACCAGACGGATTTCATCGCGAGCGTCATTCTCGCGCTGGACGCGGCGCCGGCCGAGGCGCGTCAGGGGTTGCTATCCGAATTCGCGCAGGCCGCGCCTTTCGCGAATATCCATTTGCAAAAGGAAAAGCCCCGGGCCGTCACGACCGACGACAGGGAGTTCAAAAAAGAAATCCGCCTGATCCGGACCGACCTGTGGCCCGAGGCGGAGGTTTACGCCGCCGCGCCGCCCAATGAGGACGGCGCGCAGGGCGTTATGGCTGTCGCGCTCCGCAAGGGCGGCTATGGGCTCATCTCCATTACCCAGCACCGCAAGCCGCCGCGCTCGGTGTGGCGATGGCTCTGGGAGCCGGAGCCCGGCACGCCTTTCCTGCTGACGCCATGGGCGCTGTCGGCCATTTTGTTTTTTCTCAGCACCTCGGTTCTCGTGCTGTGGGCGTCGAACGGCATTGTCGAGCCGCTGATTACTTTGGCGCGCCACGCCGAGCAGTTCCCCGGCTCGCACAGCAGCGAAGGCGCGCTTCCCGAGCGCGGCCCCAGCGAAGTGCGCGAGCTGACGCGCTCGATCAACCGCATGCAGGAGCGTATCGCCGCGATGATCGTGGCGCGGACACGGGTGCTGGCGGCTGTCAGCCATGATCTGAGAACCATCATCACGCGGCTGAATCTGAGAGCCGAATTTATCGCCGACGCCGATCTGCGAATGAAAATGCTCCGCGACGTCGACCTCATGGACGCCATGCTGCGCAAGAACCTGCAGTATCTGCGCGCCGAGAGCGACAAGACGGATTATTCGCTGATCGACCTCGACAGCGTCCTGCAAACCGTCGTGGATCAGTTCGCCGACATGAATTACAACGTGTCCTACGCCGGCGGCGGTCGCCAGATGATGATCGGCTCCCTGACGGACATGCAGCGGGTTTTCACCAATCTGGTCGAGAACGCCGTCCATCACGCCGGCGTGGTCGACGTCCGGATAGACGAGTCCCTGCCCGGCAAGCTCCAGGTCGACGTCATCGACGATGGTCCGGGCATTCCACAAGACCAGAGGGCGTCCGTTTTCGAGCCCTTCGTGCGCGGCGAGCCGGGGCGCACGATGGACAGCCACAGCGGATTCGGCCTGGGCCTGTCGATCGTGCGTTCTCTGGTCGAACGCCACGGCGGAACCGTCTCTTTACTGGATCGCGAGCCGAACGGGCTCGTCGTCCGCGTCACGCTTCCGCGCGCCAGCGGCGACGAAGCTTGAACGGCAGGAACGGCGCCCTCGCCGTTCCTGCCGCCACGGCGCCTCAGATTCCCTGCCCCTTGTTCGGTGAGCCCGACGAGCCGCTCGGCGCAGTCGAACCACTTGGGGCGCCCTGGTTGAGATCTTGCGAGCGCGAACTCGGATTGCTGGAAGTCGAGCCCTTCTTCTGCATCGACTTGCTGCTGCCGTAAGTCTCGCCGCCAGTCGCCTTCGTATGATGGCGATAGTGATGCTTCGAAGCGCATCCATGCGCCAAAGCCGAAGCGGGAGCCCAGGCCAATATCGGCGCGACGAGCGCCGCCGCAAGCAGTTTTCTGTTCATCGTCTCCTCCGTGATCATCCGGCGCAGCCGGAACACGGGCAAGTAAGCGGGGCTACCCTTTCGGCAAGCGAAGCGCTGACTTGCTTTATTTCCGCTTGATTGCTGCGTGGGCTCGATCGCGCAGCAGGCGTCGAGCGCCAGAGCGAGCAGGCCCCGCTAGGCGAATACCCACAGAGGCCAAAACCCACAGAGGCAACTGGCCAGCGTGCGAGCGAGGGCGCGACGGATGGATGCGGCGCGCTGGCGCAGCCGCTCAGGCCGCCTTTGCGTCGAGCGGCGCCATATCCAGACCCCGGAAGATGGCGCAGCGCTGGAAAGCGCTCAGATCAGGCGGCACGCTCTTCTGGTGGCAGAATTTGGCGACAAGCTTGGCGAGGCCCTTGATGTCGCGGCCCGTCGCCTGCGGGAAGACGCGCACAAGGTCGTCGACCAACGCATCGTCGACCGCAAGGCCGAACTGCTCCGCCATGACCCGCCATATGCGCCGCTTGGCGTTGGCGTCCGGCGGATAGTAGCGGATGAGCGCGATGCAACGCGAGACGATCGCCTCGTCTATGTCGTCGACGCGATTGGTCGTGAGAAATAGCAGCCCGTTGAAATATTCCAGCACGCGCAGGAAGACGCCCACGACGGCGTTCATCGCCATATTGTCGTCGCGACGCTTGATATAAACATCCGCCTCGTCGATCAGCATCACCGCGCCCCAGCGCTGCGCGCGGGTGAGGATTTCCTTCAGCGAGGTTTCCATCGCCGCGACATTGAGGCCGAGCTGGCCCGAGTGCACGCGGTAAAGCGGGCGCTGGATGATCTCGGAATAGACCTCCGCCGTCAGCGTCTTGCCGACGCCGGGCGGCCCCGCGCAGAGCACAGTGGTGCCGCCCGATTTGCCCTGCACGATGTCGTCCATCAGCACGTCCATCTCGGCCGTGAGAATGTCGATGAGATCGGTCTGCTCGGGCGGTAGGACGAGCTTTTGCTTCAGCGCCGGTTGATATTGATAGGGCCGCATCTCGTCGACATGCACCCAGAGATGGTGATGCAGGTCGAGGTGGAACATGAGTATGTAAGGATGCACCGGAATGCGGGTGAAGAGCCCTTCCGGAATCTGCGCGCGCAATTCGGCGATTTCGTCCTCGGCCGCGAAACGATTGCTCTTGCCGGCCTTGCGCAGGAAATGCCCGAGAATGTCGCCCGGCGCCTCCAGCGTGAGGCTGCGGTTGGTCAGCACGCCCTCGTCGTTCACGAGCCGCGCCTCGCCGCCGCTGGTCGAGAGAACGATAATATCCTTGCGCGCCCAATCGGTGTCGCGATGGGTGGCGTTGGGGTCTTCGGCGTGAAAGCCGACGCCCTTGCCGCTGAACTGCTGGCCGTAGCGGCCGCGCCATTCGAAATAGGTTTCGGTCGAGGACTCGAAAGCCTCGATCAGCTCCGCCGTCTCGCGCAGGAAGCCTCTGGCGGCGAGTATCTCGCTGATCGTTCGCCCGACGATGTCGGCCGCCATGATGCGGATGACGTTCGACTGCAATGTTCCCTTGGCGTTCGCCTTCAGCTCGATGAGAATCTTGCCAGCCTCGTCGTTGGAGGCCGGCACATAGTCGATCCGCATGATGAGATAGGGCAGCGGCTTCGACGCGATGCTCGCCGTAAAGAGCCAGCCGTAGATCGGATCGGTGGTCAGATAACGCACCAGCGCCGGCAGGACGTCCTCGAGTTCGCCGTTTTGGAAACGCTTGTCCTGCGAGACCAGTGCGGCGCGCAAGGTGGAAAGCTGCGCCGCGCGGGCGCGCAGCTCGGGGCCCGACTCCTTGTAGCGCGCTTCGAGAAAATCCAGCTCCTCGCTCGTGAGATGGCTGAGATCGACCTCGACTCTGTCGCTGAAGCGCAATTGGCTCGCGAGCCCCGCCTGCGCCGGAAAGCGCGCCATCAAGGCTTCGACATGGCTTCTTTCGATTTCGATATTCATGGCCGGCGCCGCTCTTCGGGATAGGGGGGAAGGGTCAAAATGCGCGTGTCCTCCACGGCCCCGCCGACCGTGAAGTGATAGACGTCCTGGAATTGCGTCTCGCCCGCCGGAAGGCCGAGCATGGCGTGGACCTCGTCGTCGAAAAAGCAGCCGATGCCTGTGCCGGCGAGCCCGGCGGCCGTCGCCCAGAGATAGAAGACCTGTCCGATCAGCCCCGCCTCCCAATGGAGGCGGCGATAGGCGAAGGCGCCTTCCTCTGTAAGCGCGCGGTCGAAATCGGCGATCATCGCGACGGCGAAGCAGCCCTTGCCGGCGATCGGCTGAAGGCAGGCGAATTTGGTCGCCTCACGCTCATGCGCGCCGGCGCGCAAGCGAAACAGCGGGACGCCCGAGAGTTCGACAGGCGCCCATTCGAAATTGGCGTGGCTGGCCGCGCGCAGCCGCGCCGCCATCTCCGCGTCGCGGGCGAGGAGATACAGGCCCGGCTCCAGCCCCTCGACGCGATGGATGTAAAACACGAGCGATAGGCGCGGCGGGAAGGGAAAGGCGCTCATGAGCGGCTCGGCGCCGGGCAGCGTCGCGGCGAGCGTGAGGCGGAAGGTTTCGAGCGGCAGCGTCGAGGCGCCATCCATGCGCTGGACGCTGCGGCGCCGGCGCACCACCTCGCCGATCGCCGGGCCATCGATCGACGGGGCCGGCAGCGTGGGCGACGGCTCCAACGCGGCCGAGCCCGCCTTGTGGCAAAGACGGACAGCGCGATCGACGAGCGGCCAGCCGTCGTGATCCTCGCTCAAGCGATTGGCGGCGCCGTGGAAGGTGCGCGGCTCCGCCAGCAAGGCGCCGAGGTCGATTACAGGCGGCGACGCGCCCTCGGTTGCAATCCAGAGCAGGACGTCGGGATGTTCTTCCTCACGCCGGTGAAAAGCATCCGCTCGATCGAGCCCGATCAGCGCGGCGATCTCGTCATCGGAAGGCACCGCGAAAACATGCGCGCGCCATCCGAGGCCCGCGCAGGCTTGCGCTGCCGCGCCGATGGCGTGCCCGGCGTCGAGCTGGCAGTAACGAAAAGCGCGCTCGCCATATTTCCAGCACTCGCGCCACGGAATGGCGCTGAGCGCGAGAAGAAAGCCGCCGCCCGGGATCGCTTGCGCCGCTTCATAACGCGCGCGCTCTTCGAGCCCATGCTCCTGCGGCGCATAGTGATAGAGCCGGGCGGTTTCGCTCAGGCCCGCGAGCGCATTCGCCAGAATATAGGCTTCCGTCGGATGCAGATTGCCGGAGGAAGGGTTGTTGCGCACCGCCCAGGTCGACCCTTCCGCGCTCTTCCAGGCGCTGAGGCCGAAGGCCAGCTCGAGGAAGAGGCCGAGCGCGGCGACGTCGAGGGGCGCCGGGTCGCGCGCCGGACCGGGGAACGGCGTCTCCGGCCCGCGGCTCAACGGCAGCGCGATCAGCCGCGCCCCTTCGAAGCGCCGGAAGGGCGAGGGCTGCGAGGTCCAATCCAGAAAAGCCGGGCCGAGCGCATAACGGTTGGGCGCGTGCTTGGTGCGGAGATGATAGCCGCGGATGTCGGCGGGAAGCGCGTCGGAATAAGCGTTCATCGCGGACGCCGGCTCTGCGGGGCACGAAATTTGTTCTGCATCGCGCGCGGTTCTCTCGTGAAGAGGCGCCCCTCTTATTCAAGAAGGGCGCCCGCCCGAGGCCCGCGCCAGAACAGATGAAAATCAGTGGATTAGAGATTCCTCCGCCTGGGAGGCGGCCCGCCATGTCGGAAAGTTTCAGCCTTGTTGTCGATCGTCACCACGCGTTTGGCGTTTTAGCGACATTGCGCCTCGCCGCCCAGCCGGCGCGCCGCTTCACCCTGCAGGAGGCGGCGATCGTGGCGCGGGCGCTCAAAGCGGTGGCGCAAGGCGCGAGCGACGAGCGGCAGATTTTCATGAGCCCGATTGCCAGCGATCACGACTTCGAGGCGAGCGTCGAGCAGGACGGCATCGTCGTCCGCGCCGAGGGCTGCGCGGAGGCGCGGCTCGCTTGGCCGGAGACCCTCGCGCTTGCAGAGCAGCTCAGACAAGCGTCGTCCGGCTAAAAAGGCTCCAAACGCCTCAGAGTTTACCCGATAAAAAAGGCGCGGGCCGACCGCTTCCGACGGCCCGCGCCGACGCCGTTATCGACAAAGCTCGCGATAGCGCTGGCAATTGCCCATGCCTTCTTCGCCGAGTTCGCGCTTATACATGCAGGCGCGCCGAAGCTCGCGGCAGTTGGGGCCATACCCCCAGCGCTGATGATACTGCCGATACTGGACTTGCAGAAGCGACGCGTCGGCGCCCGCATCACTCGGAATCGCCGCAGCAGGCAAGCTAAAGAAGGCCGCCGTACATATTGCAAGGATGTAAGAGCGCATGGGTTTCTCCCTTTAAAGCCGTCGATCCGCCCGCCGCGCGAGCGGATGACGACAAACCACTGCGGGAGGCCCTTGTTCCTTCAGCCTCAACCCCGGCTCTTGAACTGACGCTGGCACCCCCGCGACAGCGCGCTCATATGCGCCTTGAGGCATTTCTCCACGGCGAGCGCGTCAGGCTCCGCCTCGGCGCAGAGTTTGTGAGAGTCGCGCTCACACGCTGACCGCTGTTTTTTCGTGCCCTGTGCGAGCGCTGGATCCAAGGCGACGAGACCCAATAAAATGGAGAACAAGACAAGCTTGCGCATGATAGCCGCTTCCCTGTTGGAGCTGGCCCTATAAAAGGGCGCGACAAACGCGAACTGGATCGCGGTCGGCGCTTGTCAAGCTGGGCGCGGCGTGTGGCTGCCTGCCAGCGGTCAATCGCGATGCAAAGTTCGAAGCCGACAGAGCTTCACACGCCCACCGGAGCCGTCGGCTTGCCAATGACAGCCCGGGTTTTTCGGCTGATTGTCGTAAAGATGCACTTCGGCGCGATGCTTTCGGTCGAAGGTCTGGTTCGAAAAATCATGGCCGCCGACGTAAACATGTTTGCCGAAACGAACCTCGCCAAGCGCGGAGCTGCAGAGAGCCACGCCTGTGACGAGCGCTGATGCGATGATCACTTTCCGGCTCATGCTTTCCTGTCCTCTCGACAATTCCAGGAGCACGACTCTATCACAGCCGCGTCGGCGTCGTCCCTGATCGCGCGGGCAGTCGGGAGCGGGCAAATTTCCCTGGCCTCACAGGGTTTTTCTCCGTGTTCGCGCGCGGGCTCCTTTGGTCTGATCCGTCTTGCACGCCATCCAAGGGAGAAAATACCGTGGCGCAATTGGGATTCGATGACAGCAATATCCGATGGGAACGGTTCGGCGACGTCGAGCATTTGTGGCTTTCCGTGCTCGACGTGGACGCAAAGAACAGAATCGTCCAGGTGCTTTTCAAATTCGCGGCGAACCAGCAGATCGTGCTGCATCGGCATAAGACCACGAACAAGACTTTCGTTATCCAGGGAGAGCACCGTCTGTATCATCCAGACGGAAGGCTCAAGGAAATCCGCCCTGCCGGGCGCTACACTGTGAGCCCGCCGAGCAATGATCCTCACCGCGAAGGCGGGGGCGATCAGGACGTGGTGGTGATGTTCACCATCTATGGCGAAAACGACGCGCTTTACGAACTGCTCGACGATCAAATGAACATCGTCGCGTCGGTTTCCATCGACGATTTCGCGAAGCTGTTGGATTGATCCGCGCGCTTGCGCCCTCGAACGCGTTCGAGGGCGCAAGCATGAAGCTACGAACGATTGTAGGCCGCTTCGACTGCCGCAATATCGAGCTTCGCCATGGTCATCATCGCCTCCATGGCGCGCTTGGCGCCGGCTTTGTCAGGGCCGCTGATCAGCTCGACGACCCGGGAGGGAGCGATCTGCCACGAAAGTCCGTAGCGATCCTTGAGCCAGCCGCAGCGGCTATAGGAACCGCCCTCTCCGAGCTTCTCCCATAAACGGTCCACCTCCGCCTGATCGACGCAGTCCACCGAAATCGAAATGGCTTCGGTGAATTTGAAGATCGGGCCGCCGTTCAAGGCCAGATATTCGACGCCGGCAAGTTGGAAGGTCACCATCAAGACAGACCCCGGCTTGCCGGGGCCGGCCTCGTTATAGTGCGCGATGTCGACGATGCGGGAGTTCGGGAAAAGCGACACGTAAAAGTTCGCCGCTTCTTCGGCCTCGTGATCGAACCAGAGGCAGGTCCTTACCTTCTGAGCCATTCGCGCCTCCTATTGTCACGCCACAACGATCACGTTCCATAGAACGCCGAACCGGTCCTCGACCATGCCGAAGCGCGGCGCAAAGAAGGTCTCGCCGAGCGGCATTCTTATTTGGCCTTCATTCGCGAGCGCTGCAAATATGCGATCGGCCTCGGCCGCGTCCTTCGCCGTATAGGTCAAACTAAAGCCCTTGAAGCCCGCGCTATCCGGACCGCAACCGTCGGAGAGGCTCAGGTTGGAGCTGTCGACACTCAGATTGGCGTGCATGACTTTATCGCCCCACCCCGGCGCGATGACGCCCTCTGGCGCAGGCTGGGGACTCTCCTTGAAACGCAAAAGCATCGTCAGCTCTGCGCCCAGCGCCTTTTGGTAGAAGGCGATCGCCTCCTCGGCGCGGCCCGCGAAATAAAGGTAGGGATTGATAGCCATCACATGTCTCCTTGTTCAAAACATAAGTAAGTTTTAGCATTTCCGTTTGAACGGCTTGCGTCGGGCATTTCATTCCCGGCGGGCTGAAAGCCCGACCGGGAATCCAGAGCCACAAACGCGTAGGGTTTGCTCTGGATTCCCGATCGCTCGCTTTGCGAGCGTCGGGAATGACACCGAAACCAATCAAGCAGACCTCGTGTTAAACCGCGGCGGCTCGGGCCGAAGCACCTTCGCCGTGGTCAATTGCTGTCTTGCGCGAGCTGCGTCGAATGTCGCGCCAGATACTCGAATGCGCCGGTCCAGCCATTTTGATGCGAACAAGCGGATTCCACTGTGGCGAGGCCAGCATGGACAAAGACCATGTCGGTCTTGCCGTCACGCTCGTTGAGAACGACTGTGATCATCGTGTCCGCCTGAGGCTCGAGACTGTTGCGCTCCCATCGATGGGTGAAAACGAGACGCGACGGCTTTTCTATTTCGACATATTCGCCGCAATGGATGAAGTCTTCGCCTTCGGGCGAGCGCATGCCGGACCGCCATTTGCCGCCGATGCGCAATTCATTCTCGGCGAAAAGCACGTTGAAATTGGCCGGGCACATCCAGCGGAGCAAATGATCGGCTTCCGTCCATGCTTTCCATACCAGGAGTCGTGGCGCATCGAATGTGCGGCGCATGACAATCGTGTAGCCGGCGCCTTCTTCGCCGGTCGCACGCGCCAATCCTTCGAGAATGCTTTCCCATCCTGCCCGCATGCTCGCGTCAATAGGCGCCCGTTCCACGCGATGGGTGAGCGTCAAAAGGCTCCCCGCGCCATCGGCCTCGATCTCGACTGTGACGAGGCTGCGCGTACCGTCCTTGTCAGTGGCGAGAGCGAAGACGATCCGACGGGGGCGATCGATCTCCCGATATTCGCCGAAATGGGTTGCAAGGCTTTCGCCGCGCTGCTCGTGAATCGCAAAGCCGCCGCCGACGCGCGCGTCTATCTCGACATGCGCCGATTGACCGCCAGGAGTAGCGAAAAGCCATGCGCCGACGGCTTTGGCGTCGAACCAGGCGTCGAAGACGATCTCGGGCGGCGCGGCGAAGCGGCGCGAGACGACAAGCGTCGAAACTACATCGTCAGTTGTGCGGTCCATCAGGGTTGCCTTTCTGTAATTCCTTCAAATAGACGTCGAGCCGGTCGAAGCTTTGGTCCCAGAAGCGCCGATAGCTCTCCAGCCACCCTGCAAGATCGCGCAGCGGCGCCGCCTCGAGCCGGCAAGGCCGCAACTGCGCCTTGCGAGCGCGGCTGATGAGCCCCGCCTGCTCCAGCACCTTCAAATGTTTCGAGATGGCCGGCTGGCTGATCGCAAAGGGCGCCGCAAGCTCGTTGACCGACGCGTCGCCTTGGGCGAGGCGCGCGAGGATCGCCCGGCGGGTTGGATCAGCGAGAGCGGAAAGCGTGAGGCTGAGCGGGTCCTGCATGTATTCTTGCCTAGTTATATAACCTATTAGTTATAAATATCGCGCCTTTCATTCCGCGTCAACCGCGCCCCGTCGTCGACGCAAGGAAAGTCGCCGCCCCGCAGCGCCAGACAGGAACGAAGACAGGGAGGGCGGGTTAGGGTTGGGGGCTCGCTGTCACGGAGCAATCGAGATGAGGCCTGTCATCGCTACGAGCGTGTTTCTTGCGCTTGCCCTGCAAGGGGCGGCCTTTGCGCAGCAATCGACGCAGACTCCAATGCGGGAAGCGCCGACGACCGGCGCGCGAACGACCCAATCGCAGCGCGTCACCACCCAGGAGTTTTTGAACAAGGCGTGGAACATCAATAATTTTGAAATCCAGGCGGGCCAGGAGGCCGAGAACAAGGCGCAGAAGTCCGAGTTCAAGGATTTTGCCAAGATGGTCGTCAACGACCACCAGAAGATGCAGGATGATTTGAGGTCCATCATGCGAAGCACGCGCGGCGCGGAGCTTCCAAACGCCGCCGACGCCGAGCACGCCCAGAAGCTCAAGCAGCTTTCATCGGCCACAGGCGCAGCCTTCGACCGCGAATTCCGTACCCTGCAAATCCAGGGACATCAGGAAGCGATTCGCCTGTTCCAGGATTACGCCGCCTCGGGGGATAATCCTGACCTCAAGAAATTCGCCCAAAACTCCGTGGCGATCCTCGAACGCCATTTGCAGCGCGCCGAGTCGCTCAAGGGGCCGGAGGGCGTCATGTAAGCACGCGCCGAAATCGGGCGTTTTGCGAAGGCGGGTCGGCGACGACCCGCCTTTCTACTGGCGGGGCGCACCCGCGCTCTAACTCTAAAGCATTGCAAGATATGAACATTTTCTCACCCAACTTTGCCCCGGGTCGACCGTTACGTTCGAGGCCTGTCGAGCAAGCGTAACGGAGTGAATGACAATGAAGACGGGAAAAATCGCCGCGATTGCGATGATCGCGACGGCGGTGGGCGGTTCGGCCTTCGCCGCCGACCTTCCCTCGCGCAAGGCGCCGCCCCCGCCGACCTATGTCCCGCCGCCGCCACCGATAATGACCTGGACCGGCTTCTATGGCGGCCTCAACCTCGGCGGCGGCTGGAGCGCCAACCGCGCCAATCCCAACAACTTCGCCCTCTATGGCAGCCCGGTGAACGGCGCCACTTACCTCCTGCCAGGAAATACGAAGGGCGGCAATTCGACGGGGGGCGTCGTCGGCGGCGGCCAGGTGGGCTATAATTATCAGATCGGCTCCTTTGTCCTTGGCGCCGAGACGGATTTCCAGGGCACGAGCATGCGCTCGGGCGGCGCCGCCAATACCGCGCTTTATCCTGATCCGGCCGGGGGTGGCGCTCTTTTGGTTCCGCTATCGCCCGCCGGCAACCGGGGCATCGCGCTCAACTGGTTCGGCACGGCGCGCGGCCGCGCCGGCCTCCTGGTCGCGCCGACTTTGCTGGTCTACGGCACGGGCGGCTTCGCCTATGGCAATCTTCAGAGCCAGTTCACGGGCGCGAGCAGCACCCGCACGGGCTGGACGGCCGGCGGCGGCGCCGAATGGATGTTCATGCCCAACTGGTCGGCCAAGGGCGAGTATCTCTTCACCGACCTCAACAGCGGCGGCGCACAAAGCGCGTTGGCCGCCACTGCGACCGATCGCCGCCATACGCAATACAATGTCGTGCGCGCCGGCGTGAATTATCACTTCAACCTCGGCGGCGCGCCCTCGCTGACCTCCTATTGAGGCGCTTCGGTCCGTCCGCGAAAAAGAATGCCCGGCCCAGGCGGCCGGGCATTTTCGTTTGGGGGACGTTGTAAACTCGTCAGAATCATCGAGACGCAATGGAGTTCGATATGAGCGACGAACCTTTTGATTACGCGGCCCGCCACCACGCGCTGGAAACGCTGATCGCCCACCAGGACAGAACGATCGCCGAACTGAGCGACGTCATCGCCTCACAATGGCGCAAAATCGATATTCTCGAGCGGCAAGTCGCCCAGTTGCGTGAGGAATTTCAGAACATCGGCGCTTCCCGCGATACGCCCGAGCCGCCGCCTCCGCATTACTAAGAAACGGAGGGCCGATCTAAATGCTCGTGTGCGCTCATGCCGGCTTCTTTAGGGATCATTCGGCGCATGGCGTGGGTCGAGCGCTGACCATCGCCGACGTCTTTGCGCCTACTTCTTTCTCAGCCCCAAAATATACCATGTGACCGAATCCATCTCCTCGGGCGAGAGGATGAAATTCGGCATGTTCCGGTGCGAGGAGCGCAAAAACACCTTCAGCGACAGCTCCGTCGTCGAGGGCATTCTGGCGACGTCGAGGAAGCGCGGGGCTTTGGGATCGGGGCTGATGGCGTCGGGGTCGGCGGTCACGGCGTGGCATGAGGCGCAGGTGTCCTGCGCGATGCGCTTGCCGACCGTCTCATCGGGCCCCTGGGCGAGAGCCGGCGCCGTCGCGGCGGAGAGGAAAAGCAAAACCGACAGCAATCTCATTTCCCTCTCCTTTTCCCCCGATTATATCGCGCTTTCCTTTCGCCGAACCGGTCGCCACTTCGGCGGAAAGCGCTTCAAATTATTCGCCGCCGCTCAAATCCTCCGGGCGCGGCTGCAGCATGATGTTGTAGCCGGCGTCGACGAGATGGATTTCGCCGGTCACGCCGCCCGAGAGTTCCGATAGGAAATAAAGCGCCGAGCCGCCGATTTCATCGAGCGTGATCATTCGCCGCAGGGGGCAATGCTGCTTCTGGAAGGCGCCCATGGCGCGCGCGCCGGTGATGCCGGCGCCGGCCATGGTGCGCACCGGCCCGGGCGACAGCGCATTCACGCGGATGCCGCGGTCGCCGTAGTCGGCGGCGAGATAGCGCACGCTGGAGTCGAGCGCGGCCTTGGCGACGCCCATCACATTGTAGTTCGGCATGACATGGGTGCCGCCGCCAAAGCTCACCGTCACCATCGAGCCGCCGTTCTTCATCAAGCGGGCCGCGCGCTTCGCCGCTTCCGTGAAGGAGAAGCAGGAGATCACCATGGTGCGGACGAAATTCTCGCGCGAAGTGTCGGCGTAGAGGCCTTTCAGCTCGCTCTTGTCGGAATAGGCGATGGAGTGGACGAGGAAGTCCATCTCGCCCCATTCCTGCTCCAGCCGCGCGAAGACCGCGTCGACGGTCTCGACATCCTCGACGTCGCAGGGCAGGACGAGATTGGAGCCGAGCTCCTCAGCGAGCGGCTTCACGCGCTTGCCGAGCGCCTCGCCCTGATAGGTGAAGGCAAGCTCAGCGCCATGGCGCGCCAGCACGCGGGCAATGCCATATGCAATCGAATGGTCGTTCGCGACGCCCATCACGAGCCCGCGCTTACCCTGCATCAAACCGGTAGAAACCGTCATCTCGCTCTTTCTCTACTCGAAAGGCCTGAAAGCGCCAGCTTTCGAACTGGCGATGTCTTATCGCTGACCGTTGAAACGCGCTAGCGCTTGCGATAATCGCCGGTAAAATCACAAGCCACGCCGTGAAATGGCAGGCAGTTTTCTTCCTCGACGCTGACGCCCTTCTTGGTGCGGCGTAGGATCAGCGTGCATTTGTCTGTTTCCATGACGGCGGTCGCCCGAAGAACGTCGCCCGCGACCGGACCGGCGCCGTCGAAATCCCCCGTGCAAGCCTGCGACGCGACGCTGGCCCGGACATTATAGCTGCCGTCGCTGCTCTTCTTGATCTCGATGTCCTGCGAATAGGACTTCGAGCCCGCGACATAGCGTCCTTCGAAAGCGCTGGCGCTTGCGGGGAGAAGGGCGGCGGCGAGCGCCATGATGAGCGCGATCCCGCTGGGCGTGAGCTCATCCCTCCCCTTTACGGGGAGGGTGGCCCCGCGTAAGCGGGGTCGGGTGGGGTCAAACCCCAACCGCAGTCGTTGCGGCGCGAACCCCACCCGGCGGCCTACGGCCGCCGACCTCCCCGTAAAGGGGAGGTATTGGGCGCCATATATTTCAGCTTGCCGTATGTCGGCTGGCGCCGGTTTGGCGACCCAGACCACCTCACGCATCGGGGTGCTTGAAAACCAGCGTGGCGTTGGTGCCGCCGAAACCGAAGGAGTTCGACAGAACCGCGCCGAGCTTCACATTGTCGCGACGCTGGCGCAGGATCGGCATGTCGGCGAATTCGGGATCGAGCTCCTCGATATTGGCGCTCTCGCAGATAAAGCCGTTCTGCATCATCAGCAGCGAATAGATCGACTCCTGCACGCCAGTCGCGCCGAGCGAGTGGCCGGTGAGCGACTTGGTGGCGGCGATCGGCGGGCATTTGTCCTCGCGGCCGAAGACCTCGCGCAGCGCCTCGATCTCCTTGGCGTCGCCGACCGGCGTCGCGGTGGCGTGTGGGTTGATGTAGTCGATCGGGCACTTAACGGTCGCGAGCGCCTGTTTCATGCAGCGCACGGCGCCTTCGCCCGAGGGCGCCACCATGTCGTGGCCGTCGGAGGTCGCGCCATAGCCGGCGATCTCGGCGTAGATCTTGGCGCCGCGCGCCTTGGCGCGCTCATATTCCTCCAGCACCAGCACGCCAGCGCCGCCGGCGATCACGAAACCGTCGCGGTTCTTGTCATAAGCGCGCGAGGCCGTCGCCGGGCGGTCGTTATAGGCGGAAGACATGGCGCCCATGGCGTCGAAGAGGACGGAGAGCTCCCACTCCAATTCCTCGCAACCGCCGGCGAACATCACATCCTGCTTGCCATATTGAATCATCTCATAGGCGTTGCCGATGCAATGGTTCGAGGTCGCGCAGGCCGAGGAGATCGAATAGTTCACGCCCTTGATCTTGAACCATGTGGCGAGCGTGGCGGAGGCCGTCGAGGACATGCATTTCGGCACGGCGAAGGGGCCAACGCGCTTGGGGCCTTTGGTGCGGGTGATGTCCGCGGCCTCCACGACGGTGCGGGTCGAGGGGCCGCCCGAGCCCATGATGATGCCGGTGCGCTCATTGGAGATATCCGCCTCGGTCAGGCCGGAGTCGAGGATCGCCTGATCCATGGCGACATGGTTCCAGGCGGTGCCCGTGGCGTGGAAGCGCATGGCGCGGCGATCGACGATCGTGGAGGGATCGAGCGTCGGCAGGCCATAGACCTGACAACGGAAGCCCAGCTCCGCATATTTTTCGGCGCGGACGATGCCGGAGCGCGCCTCGCGCAGAGAGGCGACCACTTCCTGCGTCGTATTGCCGATCGACGATACGATGCCCATGCCGGTGACGACGACTCGTCTCATTTCTCTCGCCCTGCGCGGCTTGACGCCGCCTGTCACTGCGTCGGGGCGGTTTTCCGCGCCCTTCGAGACGGCGGCTGCGCCGCCTCCTCAGGGTGAGGAAAACGGCGGGGGCCGTCGACTCTCATTTCAAACGACAACCCCATCCTGAGGAGCCCGCGAAGCGGGCGTCTCGAAAGATGGGCCGCATCGCCTCACGCCGCCGGCGCCGGGGCGTTGGCGAGGCCGACCTTGAGATCCTTCGCCTCATAGATGCGCTGGCCGTCCGCCGCCACCCAGCCGTCGGCCATGCCGAGCACGAGCTTGCCCGTGCGCACGCGCTTGAGATCGACGCCGTAAGTGACCGTCTTCACGGTCGGGCGCACCTGGCCGGAGAATTTCACCTCGCCGACGCCGAGCGCCATGCCGCGGCCGGGATTGCCGAGCCAGGCGAGATAGAAGCCGACCATCTGCCACAGCGCGTCGAGGCCCAGGCAGCCGGGCATGACCGGATTGCCCTTGAAGTGGCAATCGAAGAACCAGAGGCTCGGCTTGACGTCGAGCTCGGCGCGCATATAGCCATTGCCGTGCTCGCCGCCGGTCTCGAAAATCTCGGTGACGCGGTCGAACATCAGCATCGGCGGCAGCGGCAGTTGCGCATTGCCGGGCCCGAAGAGCTCCTCGCGCCCGCAGGCCAATAAATCCTCATAGCCAAATGACGAGCGCCGTTCGCTCATGATCTCTCCGCCTCCGCTGCAGCCTTTCGACAGGCCCTGTTCCCCTCGCGCGGCCCCTCTGGTCGAGCGCGCGCCGCCCGCTTGTTGTTCGCCATCCCGCGCCCTGCAGGACGGCGGGACGGATTTCTAGGGCTGCGTTCCGTAACATAGGCGCGCGCCCGCCGGAAGCGGCTGCTAGCGCCGGAGGGCGCGATGCAGGAAAAAGCGGGACGAAGTTGAGGCTTCCGGTTTTTTTTGGTATAGGTCAAAGAAAAATATGGGCTGCCCGCCAATGGACGCTTTCGTCAACCAACCGATATCGCCCGGCCTTCCCGAGCGCCGCAAGCCCGTCCACGACATGCTGGTCGCCGCGGGATTGCGTCCGACCCGGCAACGCGTCGCGCTCGGCGAGCTGCTCTTTCGCGGCTGCGACCGCCATGTGACCGCCGAACGCCTCTTCGACGAGGCGGTCGCGGCCAATCTCTCGGTCTCGCTCGCGACCGTCTATAATACGCTCCACCAGTTCACCGACGCCGGCCTCCTGCGCGAGATCGCCGTCGACGGCGCGCGGGTCTATTTCGACACCAATGTGAGCGACCACCACCACTTCCTCATCGAGGAAGACGGCGAGCTTTACGATATTTCCGGCTCCAATGTCGCGGTGGCGAATCTGCCGACGCCGCCCAAGGGGCTGCGGATTGATCGCGTCGACGTAGTGGTGCGGCTGCGGCGGGAGGGGTAGGGCCCCGCCCTCATCCGACCCCTGCTGACGCAGGGGCCACCTTCTCCCGCAAGCGGGAGAAGGGAGAACCCCAAGGTTTTTGAACGACAAAGTTTCAGCGCGATTCCTTCTCCCGTTTACGGGAGAAGGTGGCCCTCGCGTCAGCGAGGGGCGGATGAGGGCGGCGCTACTCCACCTTCTCCCCCGGATACACCCCCCACAAATTCTCCTGCTGGATATACCCATCGAATTCCTTGCCCGCGATTCGGCACCATTTGCCGTCGCAGCCGCGCAGATTGCCGATCACCCCCGGGCCGAGTTTCGCCACCGGCGTCGAATGGTTCGACGCCATCAAAAGCTGCGGCTCCTTTTTCCAGGGCGCGACCAGCGCCGTGCGGCGGCCCGAGAGCAGCGAATGCAGCACCCAGCCTTCCGTGCCTTCCGAATCACGAATCTTGCGCCAGGTCTCGAATTCCGCGGTAATCTCGACAGGCAGTCCGGCGCGCTGATAGATCCAGAGCGTCGGGTGCTCCTTGCTCGGCCCCTCGCGGAGATTGACGCGATCCGATTTGAGGCTGACATATCGGGGAATAGGCAATTTGCTCACCGGGCCGAGCTGCGGCTCCTGCGCTCGCGCGAAAGGCGGAAAATGGAGCGCAATCAAGCTGAAAGCCGCGAATAGGCCGATTGAAATCCTGCTTTTTTGCTGCCGCATGATGGGGATGATCGCTCGTCTTGTCTTTGGCCCGCCATCTGCTAGGAACGAAAAAGCAGGCGCCGGGCGGCATCGTCGTTTTGTCGCCTGCCATCGTTAAGACCGGGTTGAAACCGGCGCGCCGACGCAAGGGCCGAGGTCTCGACGCTTTTAGCAAGTTTTCGAGTTTTTGCCACGAAGCCATCCGGGCGAGCCGAAGGGACGAAGCGCAACCATGCCGAAGAAGAAGCCGCTCGTAATCGTGACGCGACGTCTGCCCGAAGTCATCGAGACCCGCATGTGCGAGCTCTTCGACACCCGGCTCAACGAGACCGACAAGCCGCTCACCCATGAGGAGCTGGCCGAGGCCATGCGCACGGCGGAAGTGCTGGTGCCGACCATCACCGACCGCATCGATTCGAGCCTCATCTCGCAGGCGGGCGAGCAGATGAAGCTCATCGCCAATTTCGGGAATGGCGTCGACAATATCGACGTCGCCTCGGCGCTCGGGCGCTCGATCACCGTCACCAACACGCCGGGCGTCCTCACCGAGGACACCGCCGACATGACCATGGCGCTGATTCTCGCGGTCGCGCGGCGGCTGGTCGAAGGCGCGCGGGCGATCCCCGAAGCCGCCTGGACCGGCTGGTCGCCGACCTGGATGCTCGGCCACCGTATCACCGGCAAGCGGCTGGGCATCGTCGGCATGGGCCGCATCGGTCAGGCGCTGGCGCGGCGCGCCAAGGCCTTCGGCCTCTCGATCCATTACCACAACCGCCGCCGCGTCCCGGTGGAGATCGAGGAGCAGCTCGAGGCGACCTATTGGGAGTCGCTCGACCAGATGCTGGCGCGCGTCGATGTCGTCTCGGTCCACTGCCCGCACACGCCGGCGACCTATCATCTGCTCTCGGCGCGCCGGCTGAAATATCTGCGCCCGCAATCGATCCTGGTGAACACTGCGCGCGGCGAAATCGTCGACGAGAACGCGCTGGTGCGCATGCTGGAGGCCAATGAAATGGCCGGCGCCGGCCTCGACGTCTTCGAACATGAGCCCGCCGTGTCGCCCAAGCTCCTCAAGCTCGCCCAGAGCGGCAAGGTGACGCTCTTGCCGCATATGGGCTCGGCGACCATCGAGGGCCGCATCGACATGGGCGAGAAGGTCATCATCAATATCAAGACCTTCATGGACGGCCACCGCCCGCCGGACCGCGTGCTGCCCAGCATGTTGTGATAAAAACCATCGCGTCTTAGCCTTGCCGCGCGGCGCGCCGCCGCGATTCGGGCTTTTTTGCATGCGAATCAAGCGCCTGAGAGCGCGTTCCGCTTTTGCGGCGAGAAGCGCTTCGGCATTTTGATTCGGCGCCGCTTCCATCGCTTGCACGAGCTGAGCGAGCGGAGCGCGCAAGGGAGGGGACTTACATGAACAAGCTATTCTCGATCCTCGCGGCTGCTCTGTGCGTCGCGATGATCACGGCGCCGGCCGAGGCCAAGAAACACGCCAAGCCCGCCGCCGATGGCCAGGCGCAGGAACAGCAGCAGGGCGGCGAGGACGGCGGCAAGGATTCGGGCGGCATTCCGCGTTACGTTCCCTTCCCGCACAACCGCAATTTCACGCTGAAGGAAATCAACGGCAAGGCGCCGCCCGTGGAGATGTGGATCAACATCGACTCGACCGGCCGCGCCAATGGCTTTTCGGGCTGCAAGAACTGGTCGGGCGTCTTCGTCATCGGCCCGGACCGCCTCGGCCCGCGCGCCATGCCCGCCACCAACGAACGCCAATGCGACGGCGCGCTCGCCGGCATCGAGCGCGACTATTGGGGCGTGCTGCTCTCCGGCCCTTACTGGGACGTGAAGGGCGACACGCTCACGCTCAAGGGTTTCAAGGGCGGCGTGCTGAAGTTCGAACGCTCCCTGTAAGACTGTTTCCGGTTGAATAGCTCGCATGGGGACTTGTCATTCCCGGCGGGCTGAAAGCCCGACGGGGAATCCAGAGCCACAAAAGCGCTGGTTCTGCTCTGGATTCCCAATCGCTCGCTTCGCGAGCGTCGGGAATGACAGCGAACCAATCAAGCGGATCTCGTATAAGACCAACCGGAGTCATTGCGAGGAACGAAGCGACGACGCAATCCAGCGCCACATCGCTGCTCTGGATTGCTTCGCTTCGCTCGCAATGACGGCTGCTACCGCGCCGGGACCGCATAAACCGGGCAAGGCGACTCGCGCAGCACGCGTTCGGTCGTCGAACCGCGCAGCGCGTCGAGCAGGCCCCGGCGTCCCTGCGTCGGCATGGCGATGAGATCGGCGCCGATCTCCGCCGCATAGGCCAGAATCGTCTCGACCACCGGCCCCTGTCGCAGTTCGATATGCGGCAGCAGACCCTCGAAGATCGGCAGCCGCTCGCCGACATGCAGCAGCATGACGTCGGCTGCCGGATTCATCGCATGGGCGAAATCGGCGATGTGCCGGAAGGCGTCGAGCGGCGCCACATTGGGCTCGACCGGCATCAGCACCGTATTGAGCGAGACCACGCCGGTCTCACGATCGACGAAGCCCGTCTGATCCTCGCGCAGCAAGAGCGCCGGTATGAGGGTCTCGCGGACCGCCTCCTCTGCGACCGATTCGTCGAGCCAGCGCTCGAGCCCGGTGCGGTTATGCGTCATCAGCACCATCAGGTCGCACAGATGGCGCGTCACATAGGCGGCGACGCCATGCACTGGGGACCCCGCCTCGACCGCAGCCTTCACGAACTGCACGCCGAGCTTTTCGGCGACCTCGGCGCGCGAGGCGGCAGGGTCGATCATCCGCCAGCGGGCCAGCGTCTCCCGCACATGCGGAAAGCGCTCCCAGCCGTCGGGCGCTTCCTCTTCGAGATTTTCGATATGCAGAAGATGCAGCGCGCCCTGCGTCGCCACGGCGATGCGCAGCGCATGGGCGAAGGCGTCCTGGCCCGAAAAGGAGAGGTCCGTCGGATGAACAATGGATTTGGGCGGGTTACCGATCATCGCGTCTCTCCCGGCTCTCTTTGTCTAAAGAGAAACCTATATCGCCGCGAGGACCGCGCCTAGTACGGCGTTGTCGCACCGCTCTCCGTCATTGCGAGCGAAGCGAAGCAATCCAGGGCCGCAGTAGCTGCTCTGGGTTGCTTCCTCGCGACGCTCCTCGCAATGACGCCCGCCCGGCCTACTGCTCTCGCTGCGCCGCCAGCGCCTTCGCGACTTCCGCGGCCAGCTCGCTCTCGGGCACGGAGATCTGCGCCGGGCGCGCCGCCTTCCATTCTTCATTGGTGGCGATGGCCACGGCCGCCCTCGCGCCAGCGATGAGGTCCTTGATCTGAACCTCGCCCTTGGCCTTTTCGTCCGACCCCTGGATCACGACGAGCGGACTGTTGCGGCGGTCGGCGTATTTCATCTGCGCCTTCATGCCCGCCGCGCCCAGATACAGCTCGGCGGCGATCCCCACCGCCCGCAATTGCGCGACCATGCGCTGGTAATCCGCCACGCGGTCGCGGTCGAGCACCAGCACCACCACCGGCCCGACATGCGGCCGGGCCGTCACGATGGGGCTGCCGACGAGCTTCAAGGCCGCGAAGAGCCGCGAGACGCCGATGGAGAAGCCGGTCGCCGGCGTGTTCTCGGGCCGGAAACGCCCGACGAGGCCGTCGTAGCGCCCGCCGCCGCCAACCGAGCCGAAGCGCACGGGATTGCCTTTCTCGTCGCGCGTCTCGAAAGTGAGGTCGGCCTCGAAAACCGGCCCGGTGTAATATTCGAGCCCGCGCACGACGGAAGGATCGATGCGGATGCGGTCCGGCCCGAAGCCGGCGTCGCGCGCGAGATCCTCGATCTCGAGCAGCTCCTCCGCCCCCTGCGCGCCGATCTCGCTCTTGCCCAGGAGGCCGAAGAGATCGAACTGCGGCTTGCCGTCCTTATATTGGCCGCCGAGGCTGAAGGAGAGGATCGTGTCGATCGCCGGCAGCGGCAGGCCCGCGCCTTTGGTGAAATCGCCGCTTTCATCCTTGCGGCCGTCGCCGAGCAACTGACGGACGCCATCCGGCCCGAGCCGATCGAGCTTGTCGATGGCGCGCAGCACGACGAGGCGGCGCGCGGCGTTCTCCGCGCCGCCGACGCCGATCGCTTCCATGACGCCGTCGAGCACCTTGCGGCTGTTGATCTTGATCACATAGTCGCCGCGCGCGATGCCGAGCCGCTCCAGCGCCTCCGCCGCCATCATGCAGATTTCCGCATCGGCGGCGGGCGAAGCCGACCCCACCGTGTCGGCGTCGAACTGCATGAACTGGCGAAAACGCCCCGGCCCCGGCTTCTCGTTGCGATAGACATGGCCGCAGCGATAGGAGCGATAGGGCTTGGGCAGCCGGTCGTAATTCTGCGCGACGAAACGGGCGAGCGGCGCCGTCAGGTCGTAGCGCAGCGACAGCCATTGCTCGTCGTCGTCCTGCAGGGAGAACACGCCCTCATTCGGCCGGTCCTGGTCGGGCAGGAATTTGCCGAGCGCGTCGGTATATTCGAAGGCCGGGGTCTCCAACGCCTCGAAGCCGTAGAGCTCATAGACCGAGCGGATGACGTCGAGCATGCGGCCCGTGGCGGCAAGCTCTCCCGCCTCGCGATCCGCAAATCCGCGGGGGCTGCGGGCCTCAACCTTCGATTTCTTTTCGTCGCTGGACATTCACTTTAGTTCCGCTGCGCGCGCCCTCCCAGGGAGGGGGCTGAATCTCGCCGCCTTCCTAGCATTTTCCCATTCGGAGGGAAGCCGTGCGTTGGCGGGAAAAAGCCGCAGATGCGAGACGCAGCGCGGGCAGTCCGAGCTGCCGAAGCCCGGCAGGGGAAAAGGAAAGGCGCCGAGCGCCGCGTTCAGCGCACATTCGCTCCCGCCCTCGACGATAAAGGCGCCTAGAACGTCGCCCGCCGCCGTGAGCTGGTCGATATGCCAATGCGCGCGTTTGTCGCGGCGCATATGGCGCGCCAGCCGGGCGCGCAGCCCGCCGGGGCCATTTGCCGAGCCGCAATAGAGATAATCGCCGGGCTCCAATGCGCCGACGCGCGCGCCGGCCCTCACTGCGAGCGGCGCGGGAAGCCGCAACCACAAGGCATAGGCGCCGGGGCTCGGGGACGCGCCATCGGCGGCGACAATGAAGGCCAATCGGGGCATGAACAGCTCGCATTGGGGGATGTCATTCCCGGCGGGCTGGAAGCCCGACCGGAAATCCAGAGCCGCAAATACGCTGATTTGGCTCTCGATTCCCGATCGCTCGCTTTGCGAGCGTCGGGAATGGCGCCGAACCAATCAAGCGGATCTCGTAATCAGAATTTTTCGCTTCCGCCGCGCCGTAAACACAAAATTTGCCGCACTGCAAAAACTTTTACCGAAGCCCGCCCTTAACCGCTAAGCTGCCGGCGCTTTCTTCGATTCTTATGCTTCGCGGGGTTGAATGGCCACGGCGCTGGGCGAAAAAAATGTTCTTGTCCTGCAGGGCGGCGGCGCGCTCGGCTCCTATCAGGCCGGAGCCGTCGCGACCCTCATGGGGGCGGGCCATGCGCCCGATTGGGTCGCCGGCATCTCCATCGGCGCGATCAACGCCGCCATCATCTGCGGAAATCCCCCCGAAAAGCGCGTCGAGCGATTGCGCGAACTCTGGAGCCGCATGACGAGCGGCCTGCAGGTCTCGCCGCTTTCCGACGACGTCGTGGTTCGGCGGGCCTTCAACGAGTTCAGCGCGGCGACGACCGCGACTTTCGGCGTGCCCGGATTTTTTTCGCCGCGCCCCTCCCTGCCTCTCCTCTGGCCGGCAAACGAGACGTCCGTCAGCATCTACGGCACCAAGCCGTTGCGCGAGACTTTGTTGGAGCTTGTCGATTTCGACCGGCTCAATTCCGGCGAGACGCGGATCAGCATCGGCGCCGTCAATGTGCGCACGGGCAATTTTCGCTATTTCGACTCGCAGAACGAGCGCATCACGCCCGAGCACATCATGGCGAGCGGCGCGCTTCCCCCGGGCTTTCCGCCGGTGGAAATCGACGGCGAACTCTACTGGGACGGCGGCCTCGTCTCCAACACGCCGCTGCAATATGTGCTCGAAATGTGCGGCCCGCGCGACCACATGTGCATCTTCCAAATCGATCTTTTCTCTGCGCGCGGTCCGGCGCCGACGACGCTGATCGACGTCAGCCAGCGCGAAAAGGACATTCGTTTTTCGAGCCGGACTAGGCTCAATACCGACGTCTTCCGCGACCTCCAGACCATCCGCCGTCACATCCGGCGTTTGAGCGAAAGGCTTCCCGAAGCCCTGCGCGACGATCCCGACTGGCGCGCGCTGAGCGACTTCGGCTGCGGCGCAGCGATCACCATCGTGCAACTGATTCACCGCGCCGCCGCCTATGAGACGAACTCCAAGGATTACGAATTTTCCCGTTACACAATGATGGAAAACTGGTCGGCGGGCGTGCGCGACGTCGAAACCACGCTTGCCCACCCGGCGTGGCGCGATCGAACGCCGCCCGATCATGGCGTCGCCATTCTTGATTTGACGAAGGAACAAGACTCATGACCCTAGACGAGATTCGTCGTACCGCCTTCGCCATGCCGTTGACGAGCCCGGCCTTTCCGAAAGGCCCCTATCGATTCGTCGATCGCGAATATCTGATCGTTTCCTACCGCACTGATCGCGAAGCCCTTGCGAAAGTTGTTCCCGAACCGCTTTCTTTCGTCGACCCGATCGTGAATTTCGAATTCATCCGCATGCCCAACTCGACGGGGTTCGGCGATTATACGGAGTCGGGCCAGGTCATTCCCGTCGTTTTCGAGGGTCGGCGCGGGAACTACACGCACGCCATGTATCTCAACGACGGCCCGCCCATTTACGGCGGGCGGGAATTATGGGGCTTTCCGAAGAAATTCGCGCAACCCTCGCTCGCCGTCGAACGCGACGCGCTCGTCGGCACGCTCGACTATGGCTCCGTACGCATCGCGACGGGCGTCATGGGCTACAAACATGTCGCGCTCGATCCGGCGGCGATGGCGAAGTCCATGTCCGCACCGAATTTTCTTCTCAAGATCATTCCGCATGTCGATGGCGCGCCAAGAATTCTGGAGCTGGTCGATTTCCGGCTCGAGGACATCACGGTGAAAGGCGCCTGGACCGGTCCCGCCTCGCTTCAACTCGCCCACCACGCGCTCGCGCCCGTCGCCGATCTTCCCGTGCGGGAAATCCTTTCGGCGACGCATATCCTCGCCGACCTCACGCTTGGTCTTGGAACGGTCGTCTTCGATTATCTCTCTGAGGAAAGGCCCCGCTGATGACTCTCGACGGAAAAGTTTGTCTGATCACCGGGGCCGCCAGCGGCATCGGCAACGCCATCGCCAAGCGTTTCGTCGAAGCGCAGGGACGCGTTGTCATCGCCGACCTCAATCTCGACGCCGCCAAGGCCGCCGCCTCTGAGCTCGGCGGCGACAAAGTGGCGATCGGCGTCGGCATGGACGTATCGAATGAGGAGCAGGTCAACGCCGGCGTCGACGCCGCCGCGAAATGGTTCGGTGCGATCGACGCGCTCGTCTCCAACGCCGGCATTCAGATCGTCCATCCGATCGAGGAATTCCCGTTCGCTGATTGGAAAAAGGTGCTCGCCATTCATCTCGACGGCGCCTTCCTCACGACGAAAGCCTGCGTGAAATATATGTATCCGCAGCGCTCCGGCGCGCTGATCTATATGGGTTCGGTGCACAGCCACGAAGCATCGCCCTTGAAATCGGCCTATGTCGCGGCGAAGCACGGCATATTGGGGCTGACGCGCGTGATGGCCAAGGAAGGCGCGAAACATAACGTCCGCGCCAACGCCATCTGTCCCGGCTTCGTCATGACGCCGCTCGTCGAGAAGCAAATCCCCGAACAGGCGCAGGAGCTCGGCATCAGCGAAAAGCAGGTGGTGACGGATGTGCTGCTGAAGGAAACCGTCGACAGCCAGTTCACCAAGGTCGAGGATGTGGCGGAGGTCGCGCTGATGCTCGCGGCGTTCAAGACCAACGCGCTGACGGGGGAGTCGATTATTGTCAGCCACGGCTGGCATATGAATTGAAAGCGGGGTACTCATTTGGAGTGCGACCTGAGTGACTGCAGCACGCGTCTTATCACACGTCTCGACTGGCCAATTTGACTTATGAAACCTGTCAAGGCGGCAACAAAAGAGGTCAACGTAACAATCACAGTCGTCACGTCGGAGAGTAGTGTGTGGTCGAACATAGACGCCTTCCTTCAGCAAAAAAGCTGTCGAAGGCATTCCTTTCGGGGGGCATTTCCACTCTGCGCTTTCACGAGAGGCTGTCAAATTCGGCCTATCTCCTTGTGCGACCTCTCACCTAAAACTGCCCTTCAGCCACTCAGAAAACCTCGGTTGAGCAACTGATTTTCTTTACGACGGCTTTTCTGCGCTAGCGGGCGAAAACCGTCCCTTATTAATAAGAAATTGAAAACTTTTATTCTTCGTTGTGTGGGAACTGATTCGCGGTGACCCCGTGAACGTAGCGTCAGTTGTTTTGCCCCATTAAGAGCGATCCCGACCGATACTTAGAAAACAGACACCCCGGCCATGCTGTCCGATAACATCCGGCCCATACGTTTTTCCCGCCGCGACATGCTGCGCCTTTGCTGCGCAGCAACCGCCTCACTTTGCCTGCCAAAGCCACTCGCCCTGGCGCGCGCGGACGAACTCGCGCAAAGGCTGCGTGAGGCGGCGCGCAAAGGAGCGGCCGTGTCGCTCCCCGCGGGCGAGATCACGCTCGCCGGGCTCGATCTGCCGGACGGCGCCATCCTGCAAGGCGTTCCCGGCCGCACCGTGTTGAAGCTCTCGGGCCTCGGCCCGCTGCTCTCTGCCACCATGGCGCGCAAGATCACGCTGGAGAACCTCGTCTTCGACGGCGCTGGCGGCGTCACCCCGAAGGAAAAGGGGCTGCTCGACTTCACCGATGTGATCGATCTTTCGATCCGCGGCTGCGTCATCCGCCGCGCTTCCGCGCGCGGCGTCATGCTCGCCCGTTGCGGCGGCGTTTTCGCGCAAAATGAGATCGCGGAGGTCGGTGACGCCGGCATCTATTCGCGCGACGGCCTCGGCGTCGATTTCGACAACAACCATATTCACCGTTGCGGCGACAACGGCCTCGTCATTCATGCGACCTCCGCGGGCCGCTACGATGGCTCGCGCATCCGCAACTCTCTCGTCGAGGATGTCGACAACCGCTCGGGCGGCAATGGGCCCTATGGCAATGGCGTCCTCGTCTGGGGCGCGGGGACGATCCGCGTCGAGCGCAACCGCATCTATCGCTGCGCCTATAGCGCCGTGCGCAACAACGCCGGCCACGGCGTGGACGTCATCGGCAACGACTGCAAGGGCTTTCGGGAAAAGGCGATGTACGCCGAATTCGGCGCCAAGAATTCGGTCTTCCGCGACAATCGCGTCGAAGACGCAGGCGCCGGCATCGCCGTCGCCAACGCCGACAAGGGCACGGATGGCGCGATCGTCTCGGGAAATACGATCATCTCTATGAAAGAGAGCCATCCGGACCCCGAGTTCGGGCCGCAGATGCTGTGGCTCACCGGCATTCTCGCCGAGAAGAACGCCGACATCACGGGCAATAAGATCGTCGGCCCCGGATGGATCGGCATTGCGCTGGGCGGCTGGCGCGAAAATCTGCGCGCCGAGGCCAATGAGATTTCCGGCGTCGACTACGGAGTCGTGCTCGCAACCGGCGAGGGCGCCGGCGACGCCACGGTCGCGCGCAACCGGATCAGCGCGAAAAAGGCGGCGGTGATCGCCTCTGCCGGGATGAACTTTTTGCCCGGCGATCTGACGAAATCGGGCGCCGAAAAATACCCGCGTCTGATTGTGCGGGATAATGAAACCGGCTGACGCCAACGCGCAATAGCGAGCCTCCCGTCATTGCGAGCGAAGCGAAGCAATCCAGAGCCGCTATGGCTGCCCTGGATTGCTTCGTCGCATACGCTCCTCGCAATGACGGTGGGAGCCGATCGCTCGCTGCGCGAGCGTCAGGAATGACAGAGGCGCGCTTTACGCGATCATCACCCGGGCGGCGGCCTTCTCGTCGCCGAGCAGCTCCAGCGCCTTCGCGACCATCGCTTTGCTGTCGAGCATGGCGCGGGCGAGCATCATCTCGTGCTTGTCGTGGTCGATATAGGCGTCGGGCAGCGTCATGCTGCGGAACTTGAAGGCGCCGCGCGCGCCGTCGAGCAGGCCGTCGTCCGAGAGAACCTGGAAGACCTGCGAGCCGAAGCCGCCGATGGAGCCTTCCTCGATCGCAATCAGCACTTCGTGATTGGCGGCGAGGCGACGGATGAGGTCGCGGTCGACGGGCTTGGCGAAGCGGGCGTCGGCGACCGTCGTCGAAATCCCGTAATTCGCCAGCTCCTCGCCGGCCTTCAGCGCGTCGCCGAGGCGGGTGCCGAGCGAGAGCAGCGCGACCTTGGAGCCCTCGCGGACAATGCGGCCCTTGCCGATCTCGAGGACCTCGCCGCGCTCCGGGAGCTCGACGCCCACGCCCTCGCCGCGCGGATAGCGGAAGGCGATCGGGCCTTCCTCATAGGCGACGGCGGTCGAGACCATATGCATCAGCTCGCCTTCGTCGGCGGCGGCCATCACCACCATGCCCGGCAGGCAGCCCAGATAAGCGATGTCGAAGGCGCCCGCATGGGTCGGACCATCGGCGCCCACGAGCCCGGCGCGGTCGATCGCGAAGCGGACCGGCAGATGCTGGATGGCGACGTCGTGCACGACTTGGTCGTAGCCGCGCTGCAGGAAGGTCGAATAAAGCGCGCAGAA
Organism: Methylocystis iwaonis; assembly: GCF_027925385.1. NCBI lineage: Bacteria > Pseudomonadati > Pseudomonadota > Alphaproteobacteria > Hyphomicrobiales > Methylocystaceae > Methylocystis > Methylocystis iwaonis. The sequence goes on along the minus strand of NZ_AP027142.1, from coordinate 405,252 downwards.
GGGCTTGTAGCCCTCGCAGGCCAATCCGGCCGCAAAGGTCACCGCATGCTGCTCGGCGATGGCGACGTCGAAGGTGCGGGTCGGGAAATGCTTGCCGAAGGCGTCGAGGCCGGTGCCCGACGGCATGGCGGCGGTGACGGCGACGATCTTGTCGTCGTGCTCGGCCTCGGCGATCAGCGCCTTGGCGAAGACGCCCGTATAGGAGGGGGCGTTGGCCTTGGGCTTATATTGCTTGCCGGTCTCGACGTCGAATTTGACGACGCCGTGATATTTGTCCTCGGCCGCCTCGGCGGGCGCATAGCCCTTGCCCTTCTGCGTGACGACATGGACCAGCACAGGACCGTCGTCCTTGTCGCGGACATTCATCAGCACGGGCAGGAGATGGTCGAGATTATGCCCGTCGATCGGCCCGACATAATAGAAGCCGAGCTCCTCGAACATGGTGCCGCCGGTGATGAAGCTGCGCGAGAATTCCTCGGCCTTACGCGCCTTGTCATAGATGAAGCGCGGCAGATGCGAGGCGAGCTGCTTGGCGGCGTCGCGGATCGAGCGATAGGCGCCGCCCGAGACGAGGCGCGCGAGATAGGCCGACATGGCGCCGGTCGGCGGCGCGATCGACATGTCGTTGTCGTTGAGGATGACGATGAGGCGCGAATCCAGCGCGCCGGCGTTGTTCAGGGCCTCATAGGCCATGCCCGCCGACATGGAGCTGTCGCCGATGACCGCCACGACATGGTTGTCGCCATGCGAGAGATCGCGCGCGATCGCCATGCCGAGGCCGGCGGAGATGGAGGTCGAGGAATGGCCGGCGCCGAAAGCGTCATATTCGCTTTCCGCGCGCTTGGTGAAGCCGGAGAGGCCGCCGCCCATGCGCAGCGTGCGGATGCGGTCGCGACGCCCGGTGAGGATTTTGTGCGGATAGGTCTGGTGGCCGACGTCCCAGATGATGCGGTCGTCCGGCGTGTTGAAGACGTAATGCAGCGCCACCGTCAGCTCGACGACGCCGAGGCCGGCGCCCAGATGCCCGCCCGTGACCGAGACGGCGTCGATCGTCTCCCGGCGCAGCTCATCGGCGACCTGCCTCAGTTGATTGGGCTGCAGCTTGCGCAGTTCCTGCGGAGTCGGAATCTGATCGAGCAAGGGGGTCTTCGATGTCGTCAAAGCGTCGCTCTCGTCTGGGATGTCCGAAATTTTCTGGGGTCTAGGCATATCCGCTAAGCCATGGCGCAGCAAATGCGCCGCCGCACGCGCCAATGGATTCTCCGAAGACTGTTGCCCCGGCGCAACGCTCATGGGGCCACAGCCGACAAAAATCAATATCTATCGGCCTCGAACAGGAAAAAGTCCGAGGGAGCCGGCTGTGCCGGCTGGGCCGGCCGAACCCGCGCGACCGGACGCGCGCGGACGGGGCGCGTGAGGTCGTCGGCGCGTTCGCTTCTCGGCGCGCGAGCCGTCCGGGTTTCGCCGACGATGTCGATCGTCGCCCCCTGTTGCTCGACCCATTCGAAGAGCTTCTGGGCGTTGGCGACCGAGAGGCGGACGCAGCCGTGCGAGCGGGGGGCGCCCAGCCCGCGCTCGAAACTGCCGTGGATAGCGAGGCCCCGGGGCGAGAAAAAGATGGCGTAAGGCATCGGCGCCTGATCATACTCGTCCGAGTAGTGATCAGCCTCCATGCGCATGACCGCGTAATGCCCGGTGGGCGTCTCATAGCCCGGCCGGCCGCTGGAGATTTTCCACACGACCGTTTCGCCGCCGCGCACCGCTGTCAGACGCTGCGACGCGAGGTCGATCGAAATGCGCACGGTCGCGAAAGCGGGCGCGGCGGCCAGCAGCGTCGCCGCGAGGAGAAAGAAACGGAACATTTTCATGGCGAAAACCTAACCACGCCGGGTGGTCCCCGTAAAGGCGCCGGGCCGGAGGGGGCGAACGCTTGGCGCCGGATTTGAACCTCACGCCCGCAGCAAGGCGGGTCGGAACGCGTCGTCTCACATTCAGACGCCCTGCCGCCTCAAAATGGGTCAGCGCCAAGGATTGTCGAAGATGCTCGCGCCGTTCCTGAACGTAAAAGGAGTTGCATTGGCCATGGCCGAGTTGGGCCGCTCCGACCGGCGCGCGTCGCGCGAGCGCTTCCCGCGCCTCGTGGGCGGGACGGATGTCGCCGCGCCGAATGCTCCCTCTCGGGCGGCGGAGCTGTCTCTCGAGCATATGGACGCGCTCGCATCCGACTGGCGCGATCTCTCGCGGCGCGCCCTGGAGCCGAACGCCTTCTACGAGCCCGGCTTCGCCCTGTCGGCGGCGCGGCATTGCCCCGCCGCCGAGCGTCCTCGTTTCATTGTCGTGCGCGACGGCGCTGGCCGGCTGACGGGTCTTTTCCCGATCGTCGCGCCGAATCCGCTGTTCGGCGACGGGTTGATCCGCCTGTGGCTGCATAAGCAGGCGGCGCTCGCGACGCCGCTCGTCGACCGCGATTGCGCGCCTCAAACGATCGAGGCCTTCCTCGCCTGGGTCGAGGCGCGCGAGAAATCTGCCGGCGTCCTGTTCTCGCGTATGCCGACCAACGGCCGTTTCCATCAGGCTCTGCAACGCGTTGTCGCTGGCCGCGCCGTCGACGTTCTCGATTCCTACGAACGCGCCGCGCTGCTGCCGGGCGGCGCGGCCGACGCGCTTGGGCCCCGCGCGGGCGGAACGAAGAAGCTCGCGGAAATCCGCCGTCAGGCGCGGCGCCTGGGCGAGATGGGTCGCGTCACCTTCGAAACCCATGACAGCGAAGCGGAAATCAAAGCCGCGGCCGAGGAATTTCTGGCCCTCGAAGCCTCGGGCTGGAAGGCCTGGCGCGGCGCGCTTCTCTCGCAGCCGGCGCTCGCCACCTTCCTGCGCAGCGCGACGCGGCTGCTGGCGCGCGAGAATGGCTGCAAGATCCAGTCGTTGCGCCTCGACGGGCGCCCGATCGCCATGGCGGTGGTGCTGGAGAGCCAGGGTCGCAGCTATTTGTGGAAGATCGCTTTCGACGAGTCCCTGCGCGCCCAGGCGCCGGGCATCCAGCTCGTCTATGCGCACACCAAGGCGGCGCTCGATGGCGGCGATCTCGACTATGTGGATAGCTGCGCCATCGCCAATCACCCGATGATCGACCGCATCTGGCCGGATCGGATCGGCGTCTGTGACGTCGCCGTGTCGCTCGGCGCGCGTGGCGACGGTGCCTTCCTCGCGAGTTGCCGGCGCGCCAACGCCCGCCGGCAGGCGCGGGAGATGGCCAAGCGCCTGGCCAACCGGCTGCTCAAGCGCAAGGTGAGCTGAAGGAAGCGGACCGCGCGCCTTCAGGCGCGCTCAAAAATGCGCGGCTGAAGCCGCGCGGTCCTCAAGAGCGGCGCTCTCGCCTTTTCGATCCGGATCGGTATAGTGCCCGCGACCTCGCCAAACGCCGGACTTGACGCCTGTGACGATCCGCCGACCCTGCCTGCTCCTTTTCCTGGCCGCTTTCGCCGCAACCGGCCTCTCGGCGTGCGGCCGGCGCGGGCCGCTCGAACTGCCGCCCGAGATACAGGCGCAGGGCGAAGCGCTGAAGGCGCAACAGGCCGCCGCGCTGGCGAAATCGGCGAAAAACGCGCCCAGGCCCGCTCCGGGGCAGGCGACGCCGGAACCGCCGCCGCCGCCGATCCCCGGCACGATCGGCAACCGGCCGCCCGAACAATATCCCTTCCCTCTCGACCCGCTGCTCTGACGCAATGCATCATTTCGATTACCGCAACGGCACGCTCTTCGCCGAAGACGTCGCCGTGTCCGAGCTCGCAAGCACGGTCGGGACACCCTTCTATTGCTATTCCGCCGCCACGATCCGCCGGCACTTCCGGGTCTTTTCGCAGGCTTTCACGGGGCTCGACGCGCTCGTCTGCTACGCGATGAAGGCCAATTCCAACCAGGCCGTGCTGCGCCTCCTCGCCAAGGAAGGCGCCGGCATGGATGTGGTCTCGGGCGGCGAGCTCGCCCGCGCACTGGCGGCGGGCGTTCCGGGCTCGAAAATCACCTTCTCCGGCGTCGGCAAGACGGACGAAGAGATCGGCGCGGCGCTCGACGCCGGCATCTTCTGCTTCAATGTCGAATCCGAGCCGGAGCTCGAGGCCATTTCGCGCATCGCCTCCGCCAGAGGCTGCGCCGCGCCTGTGTCTCTACGCGTCAATCCGGACGTCGATGCGCGTACTCACAAGAAGATTTCGACCGGCAAATCCGAAAATAAATTCGGCGTGCCGCTCTCTCACGCCCGCGAGGTCTACGCCCGCGCCGCGAAGCTGCCGGGCATAAAGATCGCCGGCGCCGATATGCATATCGGCTCGCAGCTCACCGATCTCGAACCTTTCGACGAGGCCTTCTCGCTGCTTGCGGAGCTGGTGCGAGACCTGCGCGCCGACGGCCATGACATCTCCCACGTCGATCTCGGCGGCGGGCTCGGCATCCCCTATCACGAGGGCGACGATCCGCAGTCCTACCACCCGGAGCGTTACGCCGAGATCGTGCGCCGGCATTTCGGGGGCTTAGGCTGCAAGCTCGTCTTCGAGCCCGGACGCCTGATCGTCGGCAACGCCGGCGTGCTGATTACGCGCGTGATCTATGTGAAGCGGGGCGAGGCCAAGACCTTCGTCATCGTCGACGCCGGCATGAATGATCTGGTGCGGCCGACGCTCTATGACGCCCACCACGACCTGATGCCCGTGCGCGAGCCGACGGACCGCGCCGAGATCGTCGCCGACGTCGTCGGCCCGGTCTGCGAGACGGGCGACTATCTGGCGCTGGGCCGCAAAATGCCGGACGCGAAACCCGGCGAGCTGATCGCCGTGCTGACCTCGGGCGCCTATGGCGCGGTGCAGGCCGGAACCTACAATACGCGGCCCTTGATCCCCGAGGTGCTGGTCGACGGCGCGCGCTACGCCGTGATCCGCCCGCGCCCGAGCGTTGCGGAGCTTATTGCGCTGGATCGCGTGCCGGACTGGCTGTAGCGGCGGCGTCGATCCATTCCATCGTCTTTTCCAGCGCGCCTGGGCTCGACAAGGCGAGATGGCTGACGCCCGGCAAGGCGATCAACTGCTTGGGCTCGCCCGCCCGCTCGAACAGCCGCCGGGCGTTGGCGGCGGGGGTGATGCGATCTTCCTCGCCCACCAACATCAACACCGGCGCGCGCACCTTGCCGATCGCCTCATCGGCGCGGAAGGTGTCCTGGAGGACGAGGCTCACCGGGAAAATCGGAAAGCGCGACTGCGCCACCGCGAGGACTGAGTCATAGGGCGAGTCCAGCACCAGCGCCGCAGCGCCATGGCGGGCGGCGAGCATGGTCGCGACGCCGGTTCCGAGCGACTCGCCCATCACCACGATGCGCTCGGGCTTGAAGCCGCGCCTGAGGGCTTCGGCATAGGCCGCCTCCGCGTCGCGCATGAGCCCCTCTTCCGACGGCGCGCCGGTCGATCCGCCATAGCCCCGCCAGGAGGTCGCCAGCAGGCCGTAACCATGGCGGGTCAATTTATCGAAGCGCTTCTTGCGGTCGGCCAGAGGACCCGCATTGCCCTGGAAATAAAGAATGAGCGGAAAGCGCGCGTCTTTCGGGGCGCGATGCCAGGCTTCGAGCGTCTCCCCGTCCTCGGTCCTGAGCCGCAGCGTCTCGACGTCCGAGAGCCCCGCTTGCACGGGCGTTACGAGGCGTGCATGCCGCGGATAGATCATGGCGCGCTGCTGCAGCGCGAGGCCGGCGAATACTGCAAAATAAATGACCGGGATGCCGACAAGCGCGATGCGGGCACGTCTCATCTCGTAACCTTTCTTGAAGCGCGGACTTTCCCATAGCCTCTTTTCGGACCGCCCGGGAGCGAATCCCATTGAGGTGTAATAATCACTATTATATATTAGCCCTACGTCGGTTGGTCCCCGACGTCTAGTCGGAAACAGACAGGGAAGTGAGGCGCCACACGATCAAAGGCCGCGCAGGACAAGCGCAAGGAGCGCCAATGAAAATTCATATTCCAAAGTCGTTTCAACGTGACGCAGGCCGAGAAGGAGTCACCGACGAGAACTGCAGGGAAGCTATCAGGCGAGCCGAACGCGGTCTGATAGACGCCGATCTTGGCGGGGGCCTGATAAAGCAGAGAATTCCGAGAAGCAACCAGGGCGCCTCGAGGGGGTTGCGCTCGGTCATCTTCTACAAGAAGCAGGATGTCGCGGTTTTCCTGCACATCTTCTCCAAGAGCGACAAAGCCAATCTCACGAAATCGGAGTTGGCCGAGTATATGAATCTCGCTCGGTCTCTGGAAAAGCTGACCGAAGCGACGTTGAAAGAACTGGGCGCAAAGAGAGGCTGGAGAGAGCTAGAGTTATGACCCAGACAAAACGCTATCGGAGCGGCGCGCTCCAGTCGCTTCATGAGGTTGCCGAGGACCTCCATGATGTCGGCGTAATCGACAAGGCCACGATGCGGGACTTCGATCTGAGCTGCCTAACGCCAGTGGAGCCGCTGGAGCCCGAAGCAATCAAACGCATCCGCGAGAAATCGCATATGAGCCAAGCAACCTTCGCGCTGGCGTTGAACGTGACCAAAATCCTCGTCAGCAAATGGGAGCGCGGGGAGGTCCGGCCGAGCGGTCCTTCGCTCAAGCTTCTTGCCCTTGCCGATCGCAAAGGGATCGAAGCGATTCTGTGAAAAGATTGCCGACCGGCAAAACAACCGTATCTCGATCAACACGCATCAAAGCCGCAGCGGCCCGTTCTTCTCCCGGTAATCGCGGTACCATTCGACGAGCGCCTTAACGCCCTCCGCCACCGACGTCTGCGGGCGGTATCCCGTGAGCCGCTCAAGGAGATCAGCCGAGGCGAAGGTGCGCGGCACGTCGCCTTTCTGCATGTCGAGATAATTGCGGATCGCCTTTTTGCCCGCGGTTTTTTCCAGCGTGTCGATGAAATCGAGCAAAGGCGCCGGCGCGCCGCGGCCGATGTTCACGATGCGATAGGGCGCCTGCGGCGAGACCGAGTCGTCGCCCGAGCAGCGCTCTGGGACGCAATCCGTCAGCCGCGCGATCGCCTCGACGAGGTCATCTATGTAAGTGAAATCACGCGACATATTGCCGTGGTTATAGATGTCGATCGGGCGGCCGCTTTCGATCGCTTCGAGGAATTTCAACGGCGCCATGTCGGGCCGGCCCCAGGGGCCATAGACCGTGAAGAAGCGGAACATGGTCGTCGGGATCGACCACAGATGCGCATAGGAATGCGCCATGGCCTCGCCCGCCTTCTTGCTTGCCGCATAGAGCGTCAGCGGATGATCGGTCTTATCGTCCTCGCGGAAGGGCACGGTCGGGCTCGCGCCATAGACGGAACTTGTCGAAGCGATGAGGAGGTGGCGCGGCTTGAGGATGCGCGCGATCTCCAGCACGTTGAAGGTCCCGACGAGATTGGACTCCACATAAGCGCGCGGATTTTCGAGGCTGTAGCGCACGCCCGCCTGCGCCGCGAGATGGATGATGACGTCGGGGGCGCTGTGCTCGGCGGCCTGCGTCAGCGCCGCCATATCCTCGAGCATGGCGATCGTGTCGCGGAAGCCCTCTTCGCGCGCCAGAATTTCGCGCCGCGCCTCCTTGAGCCGCGGATCGTAATAGGGCGTCATGCCGTCGAAGCCGTCGACCGTATGGCCCAGCGCCAGCAGCCGCCGCGCGAGGTGGAAGCCGATGAAGCCGGAAGTGCCGGTGATGAAAACGCGCATCGCTTAGCCTGGCTCTGGGCGGACAGATCGCCGCCGCGCCGTCTTGGGCAATCGCCTTGCCCCTGTCAACGCGCGCCGTGGCGCGATAGGTTGAGGCGAGATGCGGAGCGAGAAGATGGACGCCCCAAACCACCCGCTCTTGTTGCGGGCCCTGCACTGGATCAACGCCTTCGCGGTGATCGTGATGATCCTGTCCGGCTGGCGGATCTACGACGCCTCGCCGCTCTATGGCTTCCTATTCCCGGCTGAATTTACGCTCGGCGGCTGGCTCGCGGGGGCGCTGGCCTGGCATTTCGCTGCGATGTGGTTGCTCGCAGCCAATCTCCTCGCCTATCTGCTGTATGGAATCGCAACCGGGCGTTTCCAGCGTCTTTTCCTACCGCTGTGGCCTGGCGCGATCTGGCGTGACGCGTGGGCGGTCCTCACGGGCCGCATGGCGCATGTTCCCGGTCGCTACAATGCCGCGCAACGAGCGGCTTACGTCTTCGCGATTCTCGCAACCATCATCGCGATCCTCTCCGGGCTCGCCTTGTGGAAGCCCGTGCAATTGCAGGAGCTGACCGCGCTCATGGGCGGTTTCGAGACAGCGCGGCGCGTGCATTTCTTCGCCATGGCGGCGCTGGTCATCTTCCTTCTCGGTCATATCTCACTGGCGCTTTCGAATAAGAGCGTTCTCAAAGCCATGACGATCGGAAGTAGGGAGCAGGCGCAGTGAAACGACGGAAAATCTCCTTGTCCGATTTCCGCCCGCAACTCGAACGCGTCGAACGCCGGCTTTTCCTGAAGCAAAGCCTCTCTCTCGGCGCGCTGACCATGCTCTCCGGCTGCACGCTGAAAGACGAAGACGCTGTCGACCGCCTGCTCTTCGCCATGTCGCGCTTCAACGACGCCGCTCAGGCGGCGCTCTTCAACCCAAATAAGCTCGCGCCTCTCTATTCCGAAGCCGAGATCACGACGCCTTTTCCTTTCAACGCCTATTACGAAGAAGGGCTCGCACCGGTCATCGATGGTGCGCGCTATCGCTTGCTGCTTTCGGGACTCATCGAAAACAAGCGCCCCTGGTCGCTGGAAGAGCTGCGCGACCTGCCGCAAGTTTCGCAGATCACGCGCCATGTCTGCGTCGAAGGGTGGAGCGCCATCGGCAAATGGGGCGGCGTTCCGTTCCGAGTGTTCCTCGAACGCATCGGCGCCGATATGACGGCGCGCTATGTCGGCTTCCGCTGCGCCGATAATTATTCGACGAGCATCGACATGCCGAGCGCGCTACATCCGCAGACGCTGCTTGCCTTGGATTTTCCGGGCCTGCCGGGAGAGACGAAATATGGCTTTCCCGTGAAGATTCGCATTCCGACGAAGCTCGGGTTCAAAAACCCGAAATTCGTCGTCGAGATTTTCGTCACCAACGATAATCCCGGCGGTTACTGGGAAGACAAGGGCTACAACTGGTTCAGCGGCTCATAGCGCGCGATCATCCGACCCGCCGTCATTGCGAGGAGGCGGAGCCGACGAAGCAATCCAGGGCCGCATCGCCGCCCTGGATTGCTTCGCTTCGCTCGCAATGACGGGCGCTGAGTAAAACCCGCGTTTTTGTGGCTCTGCATTCCCCGGTGCGAGCTGATCAAACGGAAATGGTATGGCAGGCGCAACATTCGCTCCTGCATATCGGACAACATGATTGCGGCAAGCCCGCCTCAATCGTGGCCGTTACGCCTTGAAATCATCCCGGCCTCGCCTAGCGCAAGGCTCAACATCTCCACGGTAGGCGGTTGTTATCGTCTCGGGCGGCCGGTGATTCGCCGGAATGGGGGCATTCGACGAGAGGGGTTTTCATGATCCAGAATCGAAGCCGAGTGAATGGCATTCTCGCCGCCGTGCTGTCGGCGAGCATCGTTCCCATGCATGGCGCGTTGGCCAAGCCGAAATCGCCAGACGCGCCCAGGACCGCCGCCAAGAAGATCGACCATGCGGCGGTGAAAAAAACGGACAAGCAGGCGGCGCCCAAGGATGACGCCGCGAAATCCGAAAGCAGCGGCGCCAACGCGCCTGCGACCGTGACTCAATAATCCACGGCGACGAGATAGAGACCGTGCGGCGGCGCAACCTGGCCGCACCGCGCACGGTCTTTCGCCGCGAGGGCGGCGGCGAGATCGTCGGCGGACCATTTGCCGGTCCCGACATGCTCCAGCGAACCAGCCATGGAGCGCACCTGATTATGCAGGAAGGACCGCGCGCAAGTGACGATCTCGATACGGTCGCCCTCACGCCGCACGTCGAGCCGCTCGAGCGTGCGGATCGGCGAATTGGCCTGGCATTCGGAAGCGCGGAAGGTGGTGAAGTCATAGCGGCCGACAAGACACTGCGCGGCGTCGTGCATCGCCTCGGCGTCGAGCGGGCGCTTGACGTGCCAGGCGCGGCCGAGCGTGACGGTCAGAGGCGCGCGGCGATTGTCGATGATGTAGCGATAGTGGCGGCGGATGGCGGAGAAGCGCGCTTCGAAACGCTCATCCACCGCCCGCGCGTCGACGACGGCGATGGGGTCGGGCTTCAAATGCGCGTTGAGCGCGTCGCGCAGGCGATCCAGGCGCCATTCCCGCGTGAGATCGACATGGGCGACCTGACCCAGCGCATGCACGCCGGCGTCGGTGCGCCCGGCGCCATGGATCACGGCGCGCGCGCCATTGATCGCGGACACAGCCTCCTCCAGCCGCTGCTGCACGGACATGCCATTGGCCTGCCGCTGCCAGCCGACGAAAGGTCCGCCGTCATATTCGATGGTGAGCGCGTAGCGGGGCATGTCTCAGGGCCAAGGGACAGCGCTGGGCGTGAGCCTATCCCTCCCCTTTACGGGGAGGGTGGCCCCGCGTGAGCGGGGTCGGGTGGGGTAAGGCCCCAACCATTGTCGTAGCGGCGAGAACCCCACCCGGCGGCCTGCGGCCGCCGACCTCCCCGTAAAAGGGAGGTATTCTGCGCCGACCGAGCCAGATTCGCTTTTGACCGGATGGGCTGGGGATTGGCTGCCGCCACCCCTACAAGCCCCTGCCTGCACTGCCCTCATCCCAGCACGGCGCCCTTCGCGAGCTTGCGGCCGCGCAGAAATTCCTCGATCGCCATCTCGCCCTTGCCGGCGCGCTGCACGCGCAGGAGCCGAAGCGCGCCGTCGCCGCAGGCGATGAGGCCGGCCTCGTCGAGAATCGTCCCCGGCGCGCCCTTGCCAGCTTCCACTTGCGTGCGCAGCACTTTCACCCGCTCGACGCCATGGCCGAGGTCGCCCTCGAAAAAGGCCCCCGGAAAGGGCGTGAGGCCGCGCACATGGTCGTGCAGCGCCTGCGCCGGCCGGCGCCAGTCGATGCGCGCCTCGGCCTTGTCGATCTTGGCGGCGTAGCAGTCGCCTTCTTCCGGCTGCGGCGTGAAACGCAATTCGCCCTTGGCAAGAAGATCGAGCGCATCGGCCATCAAGGGCGCCCCGAGCTCGGCGAGCCTGTCGTGCAGCTCGCCGGCCGTCATATCGGGGCCGATGGGCGTTTTCGCGGTAAGCGCGACAGGGCCCGTGTCGAGCCCGGCGTCCATCTTCATCACCTCGACGCCGCTCTCCTTGTCGCCGGCCATGATCGCGCGCTGGATCGGCGCGGCGCCGCGCCAGCGCGGCAGCAGGGAACCGTGGAGGTTGAGGCAGCCATGTTTTGGCGCGTCGAGAATGGGCTGCGGCAGCAGCAGGCCATAGGCCGCGACGACCGCCACGTCGGCCTGTAGCGCCCTGAACGCCGCCTGCTCCTCAGGGCTGCGCAGGCTCTTCGGCGTGCGCACGAGAAGTCCTTTGCTCTCGGCGAATTGGTGGACGCTGGATTTCTTCTCCGACATCCCCCGCCCCGCCGGGCGCGGCGGCTGGGAATAGACGGCGGCGATCTCGTGACCGCGCGCGCAAAGCTCTTTCAGCAGCGCCGTCGCGAAGTCCGGCGTGCCCATGAAAATCACGCGCAAGCGTCAGGCCTCGACGTCTTCCGACTGGCGGGCGGCGTCGGCGCGGCGCTGGGCCACGATTTCGTCCATCCGCGCCGCCTTGGTGAATTTCTTGACGACGCGCTCGCGCTTCAGCCGCGACAGATTGTCGATGAACAGGCCGCCCTCGAGATGCTCCAGCTCATGCTGCACGACCGTCGCGAGGAAGCCATCGGCGTCGAATTCCTGCGTCTCGCCCGCGCGGTCGAGATGGCGCACGCGCACGCGCGCCGGGCGCTTTACGTCGTCGAAATAGTCCGGCACCGAGAGGCAGCCCTCGTTATAGGAGGAGAGCTCCTCCGAGGCCCAGATGATCTCGGGATTGATCAGGAAGAGCGGGCTGCGCTCCTCTTCCGTCTTGCCGGGGTCGACGACAACGATGCGCTTGGCCACGGCCACCTGAATGGCCGCGAGCCCGACGCCGGGCGCCTCGTACATGGTCTCCAGCATGTCGTCGAGAAGCTGCAAGATCTCGGCGTCGACGCGCTCCACCGGCTGCGAGACCTTGCGCAGCCGGGGATCGGGCAGGGTGATGATCGGCAGAAGAGCCATCGCTAATTCTTTTAGGGTTCGTCGCGGTTCCGCGAGCCGTGAGCCTTTCGTCAAGAGATAGGCGTGAGCGGCCGTTCCGTCAAATAGACGCGGCCTTTGCCCCGACGCGGCGCAGGGCTAACATGCGCACGCTCCGGCGGCGGTTTCCCGCGGCGGGCCAAGAGGAGGAATGTCAAATGGCGCTACTCGTGTTGCTCGGCCTCGCGGCGGCGGTCGGCTTATGGCTGGTCGGGGCCTATAATGGTCTCGTCAATCTGCGGCAGCGCTGCAAACAGGCCTTCTCGGACATCAATGTCCAGCTCAAGCAGCGCCACGACCTCGTCCCTAATCTGGTCGAGACGGTGAAGGGCTACGCCAAGCATGAGAAGACGACGCTCGAAGACGTGATCAAGGCGCGCAACCTAGCCGTCTCGGCCGCCGGCCCCACGGCGCAGGGCGCCGCCGAGGGCGCGCTGACCGGCGCGCTTTCCCGCCTCATTGCGCTCAGCGAAGCCTATCCCGACCTCAAGGCCAATCAGAATTTCCAGCAGTTGCAGAGCGAACTGGCGGACATAGAGAACAAGATCTCGGCCGCGCGGCGTTTCCTCAACAATTCGGTCGCCGAATATAACGCCACGCGCGAGGGCTTTCCCGGCTTCCTGATCGCCCAGCGTTACGGTTTCGAGCCGGAGGACTATTTCAATCTGGGCGAGGCCGAGCAGAAGGCCATCGAAGCGGCGCCGAAGGTGCAGTTCTAACCAAAGAGCCAGCCCGTCATTGCGAGGAGCGTAAGCGACGAAGCAACCCAGAGCCGCGATGACGCCCTGGATTGCTTCGCTTCGCTCGCAATGACGGGTGCGCTACGGCCGGCGCCCCTAAACGGGAAACCTCAATGTTCAAAGCCTACGGCCTCTATTCCCACATCCGCGCCAATCGGATGCGCTCGGCCTTCCTGCTTGCGGGCTTTGTCGTCCTGCTGCTGGCGCTGATGTTTTCCTTCGCGCTGATCTTCGAGGCTGTGAATGCCAGCGACGCGCCTTTCGACATTATCGTCGCCCGTGCGACAAAGGACCTTGAATATGGCTGGCCGATCGGCGTCGCGGCGGCGGGCGCCTGGTTCGCCATCGCCTATTTCTTTCACCAGAGGATGATCGACTTCGCGACCGGCGCGCATGACGTCACCCGCGCAGAAACGCCGCGGCTTTACAATCTCCTCGAAAATCTCTGCATCTCGCGCGGCATTCCCATCCCGGCGCTGCAGATCATCGAGAGCGACGCGCTCAACGCCTACGCCTCGGGCCTCGAAGAGGGGAAATATCACATCGCCGTCACGCGCGGCCTGCTCGTGGAATTGACCGACCCCGAGATCGAGGCGGTGCTCGCTCATGAGCTGACCCATATCCGTAACCGCGACGTTCAGATGATGGTGATCGCGGTGATCTTCGCCGGCATTTTCGCCTTCGTCGCGGATTTGACCTTCCGCAACTGGAACTTCCCTTTCGGCTTCATGCCGACCCGCTCCTCCGATCGCGAGGACAACCGGCGCGATGGCGGGGCTATTATCGCGATCGTCCTGGCGCTGCTCATCATCCTGCTGAGTTGGGGCGCTTCGGTCCTGATCCGCTTCGCGCTGTCGCGCTCGCGCGAATATCTCGCCGACGCCGGTTCTGTGGAATTGACCAAAAATCCCGACGCCATGATCTCCGCGCTCCGCAAAATCCAGGCGCATGCGGTCATCCCCGACATGCCCTCGCGCATGCACGCCTTCTTCATCGAGAGCCCCGCGCGCGTGGAGGAATCGAGCTGGCTCGCAACCCATCCGAGCGTCGACGAGCGCATCAAGGCGTTGATCGTTTATGCCGGCGGACAGGATGTGGAGATCGCCCCCGCTCCGGCGCCGATCGAGGAAGCCGCGCCCGAGGCGATCGAGCCACAGACGGAGGAAGGGTCTTTCCTGCCGAAGGATGGCCACATCCCTCTTGATCCGCCAAAGCCCGGCCCATGGGGCTGACCGTTTTGTCCCATGCGCCGATCCCGCCCAAAAGCCGAGGAGCAGAGAATTGAAGTTTGATCGCCCAAGCGCGCAATTGACCCGGCGCGCGGCCCTCGGCGCCCTCGGCGCGGCCCCCTTTCTCGCAGTCTCCCCGCTTCGCGCGCAGGACAACTCTGCCTTTCCTCTACGCGGCGAGACCGGCGAGCCGATGCAGAATTTCCGCATCCCTTCGGAGCTGGACCCGGCGAGTCTTCCCGGCATTTTGTGGGAGGGCCGACGCGACGGCGATGTGATCCTCTACGAATTCTTCGATTATAATTGCGTTTTCTGTCGCAAGGCGGCGCGCGAGCTGGCGAGCATCGCCGCCAGCGACCGAAATCTGCGGGTGGGCCTGATCAACAACGCCATTCTCTCCATTGGATCGGTGCAGGCGGCGAAAGTTCAACAATCCGTCTTGCGGCTCTACGGGCCGGCGAAGGCGAATGAGTTTCACCTGAAGATGTATGCGGCGCGCGGCGGCGCCAATGGACCCTCGGCGCTGGCCATCGTGCGCGCCATGGGGCTCGACGCGGGCAAGGTGGAAGAATCGGCCGACAGCGAAACGGTCAGCGACGTCGTCAAAAAACAGACGCGCCTCGCGGCCGCGCTGGGCCTGGCGATGACGCCCGCTTTCATCATTGCTGGAACGGCGATCCTCGGCTGGCCGGGCGCCAAGCCGCTGCGCGAGATCATCGCCAACGCCCGCAAATGCGATCAGCCGGTTTGCGAGAAGAAGGGCTGAGGATATTTCCGTTTGAATGGCGCGCGTGGGCTTTGTCATTCCCGACGCGCGCAGCGCGATCGGGAATCCAGAGCCGCAACAGCGCTCATTCCGCTCTGGATTCCCGATCACTCGCTTCGCGAGCGTCGGGAATGACAACGGAAAGACAGTCAAACGGCCGCGTCGACCGCCAGCTTTTGCTTCAGGAAAGCGATCGCCTTGTCGCGCGACTCGCGCGCTTCGGGGATAAAGCCCATCCATTGCCAGGCGTGAGGGACATCCGGCCACAGCTCGCAATCCACCTCCACCCCCGCCGCCCGCGCGCGCTCGACGAGGCGCGTTGAGTCGTCGCGCAGGGCCTCGTCGCGCCCGGTATGGATAATGAGCGGCGGCAGGCCTGACAGATCGGCGTAGACGGGCGAGGCCAGCGGGTTTTTCCCGCTCGTCCGGCCGAGCGCCGACCGCGCGCCGGAGAGGATGACGCGGCGGGTGAAGAGCGCGTCCTTTTCTTCGTTTTCGCGCGCCGAGGGGCCGGCGACGGCAAGGTCCGTCCAGGGCGAAAACAGCGCGGCGGCTTTCGGGAGCGGCAGGCCTTCGTCGCGCGCGCGGAGCATCAACGCGACGGCGAGCCCGCCGCCGGCCGAATCGCCGGCGAGGACGATCGGGCCGGGACGGGACGCCAGCAGCGCCTTATAAGCGTGCAGAACATCGTCGAGCGCCGCGGGAAAGATATGCTCGGGGGCAAGCCGGTAGTCGGGCGTGAAAACATCGAAGCCCGCGCGGGCGAAATCGCGCGCAATGAAACGGAACAAGCGCGAGGAGCCGACGAGAAAGGCGCCGCCATAGAGATAGACGAGCGTCGCGCCGACCGGCGCTCCGGTCGCCGGGACCCAATCGCCCGGGACGTCCGGTATGAAGGGCGCACGCTTTTCAGGAGAGACTCGTTCGACAAGGGCCTGGAACCGCCGCAGCGACGCGATCGTTCCCAAGAGCCGCGGCTTCACGAATTTCCTCAAGAGCGCAGAGGTCCGCCGCGCAGCGAGGCTCGCCTGACGCTCCGTCATTTCGCTGGCGCCGCCGCCGGCTTTGGCGCGGGGGCGTTGGACAGGAAATCGAGCGAGGGATCGTTGAGTCCCCCCTGCTTCGCCTTGTCGCGCCATTGCTTGGCCTGCGCGACATCCACCTCCACCCCGAGCCCTTCGGCATAGAGATGCGCAAGACGGTTCTGCGCCACGGCGTTGCCCTTCTGCGCCGCCTTGCGCAGGAGATCGACGGCGGCGGCCCGGTCGCGCTCCACGCCCATGCCGTTGAACTGCATGATGGCGTATTCGACCATCGCCGGAGCGAGACCGAGATCCGAGGCGCGCTTGAACCAATCCGCCGCCTGCCGCTCGTCCTTCTCGACGCCCTTGCCGGTCTTGTAGAGAATGCCCAGCGCATAGTCGGCGTCGGCTGAGCCGGCCGCCGAGGCGCGCTTGAAGAAGCTCAGCGCCTTCGCGAAATCGGGATCCTTGCCGTCATTTTCGAGCGCGATCTCGCCGAGGAGATGCAGCGCCGCCGCATGCTCCCTGACGCCGGCCTTTTCGAGATAGGCGCGGGCGCGGGCGCGATCCTTGGCGATGTCGATGCCTTCGAGCAGCCCGACGCCATAGAGATAGGCGGCTTCCGTATCGCCATTGTCGGCCCCGCGCCGGAACCAGTCCATCGCCTGTTTCATATCGCGCGCGACGCCGGCGCCTTCGAGATAAAGCCGGCCAATAAGGGTCTGCGCGGCGGCGTCCTTGGGATTGGCGTCGACGCGCTTCTTCGCCTCGACCAAGGCGGCCTTGTAGTCGCCGCGCTGATAGGCGCCGAAGGCCAGATCGCGCGTGGCGGTCGGGGTGTCGGCCGGCGCCGCGAGAGCAAGTGTCGACAGACTCAAGGCGACGAAGGGCGCTATGAAACGGCGGATCATGCGCGCGTTCCTTCCAAAAGCCTCAGCGCCTCCGCGACCGCCGCAGCGGGGCCGCGCTTATCCCTCCAGACGGCGTCGTCGAGCATCACGAAATCGGCCCCCGCTTCGGCGAGCGGCGCAATATCGGCGAGCGATCCGGCGCGGGCGACGCAGGGCGTGTTGAACAGCTCCGCCCACCAGGCGACGCGCTCGATCAAGCCGGCCAAATCCTCGCCTTCGAACAGCACGTAATCGACATTCAATTCGCCAGCGCGCATGGCGTCGTCGCGCAGCTCGAAGCCGCCGGCGCCGACAATATATTTCGGCGAGAGCCTCTTTACTGCGTCGACCAGCTCCTCGCCGGAGCCGTTGATGTGCGCGCCATCGGCCTTGGCGCGCAGCGCCACGGTGGCGGAGCCCTCGACCAGAACCGCGACGCCCTTCTCCTGCGCCAAAGGCGTGAGCGCCCGCACGATGTCTTCGTTCTTGCGAGGGTCGTCGCCCGCAAGGCGAATGAGGAGCGACGCGACGTCGCCCGCCGAGAGGGCGTTTTCGAGCGCGGGCAGGAAATCATGGGCCTCGGCCAGGGGCGGCGTGGCGAGATAGAGGCGCGGCGCGTCTTCGCTCATGAATTTTAGCCTTTGAGATGTTCGAGCCAGCTTTGCGCCTGTTTGCGCACATTTTCCGGCGCCGTGCCGCCGAAGCTCACCCGGCTTTCGACCGATTTCTCGACGCCCAGCACCGCGAAGACATCCTCGGATATACGCGGCTCTACGCTCTGGAGATCGGCAAGCGAGAGGTCTTCCAGACCCACGCCCTTGCCCTCGGCCAGCGCCACCACACGGCCGGTGACATGATGCGCCTCGCGGAAGGGGAGGTTCAGCTTGCGCACCAGCCAATCGGCGAGGTCGGTCGCGGTGGAGAAGCCGGCGCCGGCAGCCGCCTTCATACGCGCGCGGTTCACCTTCATGTCGCGGACCATGCCCGACATGGCGGCGATGCAGAGGGAGAGCGAGTCGAGCGAGTCGAAAGCGCCTTCCTTATCCTCCTGCATGTCCTTGGAATAGGCGAGCGGCAGGCCCTTCATCACGATCAACAGCGCCTGCAGCGCGCCGATGATGCGGCCCGACTTGCCGCGCACCAGCTCCGCCGCATCCGGGTTGCGCTTCTGCGGCATGATAGAGGAGCCGGTGGTGAACTTGTCCGACAGCGAAATGAAACTGAACTGCGAGGTCGTCCACAGCACGATTTCTTCCGCGAAGCGCGAGAGATGGGTGGCGCAAATTGCGGCCGCCGAGAGCGTCTCCAGCACGAAGTCGCGGTCGGAGACGCTGTCGAGCGAATTGGCGGTGGGCCGGTCGAAGTGCAGCTCCTGCGCCGTCATATGGCGGTCGATGGGGAAAGACGTGCCGGCGAGCGCCGCGGCGCCGAGCGGGCATTCATTGAGCCGCGCGCGGGCGTCGCGCAGGCGCCCGCGGTCGCGGCCGATCATCTCGACATAAGCGAGCAGATGATGGCCGAGCGTGACCGGCTGGGCGCTTTGCAAATGGGTGAAGCCCGGCATGACGCTGCCGGCTTCTTCCAAAGCGCGCTCGGCCAGCGCGAGTTGCAGATCGGCGAGCTGGGCGTCGAGCGCGTCGATCTCGTCGCGGATATAGAGGCGAAAATCCGTCGCCACCTGATCGTTGCGCGAGCGCGCCGTATGCAGCCGCCCAGCGGCGGCGCCGATCAGCTCGGCGAGCCGCGACTCGGCGTTCATATGGATGTCTTCGAGGGCGCGCGAGAATATGAATTCCCCGCGCTCGATCTCGCCGGCGATCTGGGTCAGACCTTCCGTGATCTTGGCGGCGTCGGCTTCGGAGACGATCCCCTGCTTGGCCAGCATGGCGACATGGGCGAGCGAGCCGCGGATGTCCTGGGGACCGAGGCGCTTGTCGAAATCGATGGAGACGTTGATCGCCTCGAGAACCGCGTCGGTTGCGCTCTGAAAGCGCCCGCCCCATATTTTGCTCGTCATTTTTACCCCGGAGCCTGCGCCATATGAAAAAGCTTGCCGCCTTCCCGCGTCGCCTCGCGACGTTCGTCATCGCAGCGGCTGGCGCCGGGTTTCTATACGCGGGCGGCCCGAGCGGCAAGGAAGCCATGTCGCAAGCCCATGCCGAAGACTGCGCGGGCGCGGCCAAAGCGGCCGACGCGATCAAGGACATCGCCAAGGGCGAGGTCGCCGCGATGACCATCTCCAAGAAGCCGGAGAAGCTGCCCGACTACGCCTTTACCGGCCCGGACGGAAAGCCCGTCGCCCTTTCGGCCTTCAAGGGCAAGACCCTGCTTCTCAACATCTGGGCGACCTGGTGCGTGCCCTGCCGCGGCGAGATGCCGGAGCTCGACAAGCTGCAGTCGGAAGAAGGCTCGGATAAATTCCAGGTCGTCACGGTGAATATTGACACCTCCCGGCTGGAGCGGCCGAAGAAATTCTTCGAGGAGACGGGCGTGAAGGCGCTCACCCTCTATTCGGACCCCAAGGCCAATATTTTCTTCGAAATGAAGCAGGCCGGTAAGGCGCTGGGCCTGCCGGTGACCGTGCTGGTCGATCCGGAAGGCTGCCAGATCGGGCTCATGAACGGGCCGGCGAATTGGCATTCGGCCGACGCCAAGGCGCTGGTGAGCAAAGCCGTCGAGGCGGCGACCTTAAAATAACCGGCCCACGCCCTATCTCTGACATGCGCCTTGGCCTTCGCCGGGCGGAGAAGGAGGCAGGGCCATGCATGTCACGATCGAACAAGCCGAAAAGGCCATCGCCGCCGCGCGCCAGAAGGCGCTCGCGCTCGGCACGCAAATGTGCATTGCCGTCGTCGACTCGGGCGGCGTGCTCAAGGCCTTCCACCGCATGGACGACGCCTGGGTGGGCAGCGTCGACATTTCGATCAAAAAGGCAAAAACCGCCGTCTTCTTCGGCATGCCGACAGGGCAGATCGGCAAGCTCTCGCAGCCGGGCGGCCCGCTCTATGGCATCGAACATTCGAACGACGGGCTCGTCACTTTCCCCGGCGGTCTCCCGATCGTCGACAAGGATGGGGTGATGATCGGCGCGGTCGGCGTGAGCGGCTCGTCGGTGGAGAACGACCATGCCGTGGCTTCGGCCGGCGTCGCGACGCTCGGCGTCGCGGAACTGCCGGAACACCCCTGGCGGACGTGACCGCAGGGCTTATCCGTCGTGAGTTCCCGCCGGGCGCGGCCCGGCGGGAATAATGGCGCGTTCCGATGGGACGCGCGTCAGCCCTTGTGCTTCTTCTTCTTGGCGTGCTCGGGCGCATGGGCCGGAGCCGGGGCCGGAGCGGCTTCGGCGGGCTTCGGCGCTTCCTGGACGGCCGGCGCCGGGGCGGGGTCGGCGGCGGGCGCGATCACGGCCGCCGGCTCCACGGCAGGCGGCGGAGCCGCCTCGCTCTTCTGCTGGGTCGCTTCGGTCGGCGCTGGGGCCGGGGATTCGGCCGCCGGCCGTGAGGTGAAGAGCCAGGTGAGGCCGGCGATCACGAGCACCGCGCCGGCAACGCCCAGGCCGATCCATCCGCTGCGTCTCGAAGCGGCCGGCGCAACGGGATCGATGGCGGCGGGGTAGACAGAAGACGGCGGATCGACGGGGTCGACCGGCGAGGCGGCGGGCGTCTCGCGAATCGGCGCATCGGCCGGCAATACGCCGCGGTATTGGCTCCAGACCCAGGCGGCCGGCGGCTGCCCGTTTGGTCCTTCCGTGTTTGGCATTTCCAAACCTCCCCTGATGCGCGTGCTCGAATTTTGCGCCGCTCGGTGGCATGTTGCATCGCATTGCGTCTGGTCACAAGCATATTGACGAGCAGCAATTGAGTCGCTTTGGGCGACGCCCACGCAAAGCGGCGCCTTTACGGGAGACATTCTCGAAAAAGGCGCTAATTAGGGGGAGCCTCCCCCGCCTTTCACGGAAGCGAGACGCGCATGACCATCAAAGCCGGCGATAGAATTCCCGACGTCACCCTCACCCTCATGGGCAAGAACGGCCCGGAGCCAATCAAGACCTCGGATTATTTCAAGGGACGCAAGGTCGCGCTCTTTTCGGTGCCGGGCGCATTCACGCCCACCTGTCACGCCAAGCATTTGCCGGGCTTCGTCGAAAAATATGACGCGCTGAAAGCCAAGGGCGTGGACGCCGTGGCGGTGACCGCCGTCAACGATGTCTTCACCCTCGACGCCTGGCTCAAGGATCGCGGCGCACAGGGCAAGATCGACGGCCTCGCCGATGGCTCGGCCGCCTTCGCCAAAGCCCTGGGGCTGGAGCTCGATCTGACCGACTTCGGCCTCGGCGTTCGCGGCAAGCGCTATTCTGCGGTGGTCAAGGACGGGGTCCTCGAATGGATCAACGTCGAAGAGAATTCGAGCCTCGCCACCGTCTCCAGCGCCGAAGCGACGCTGGAAAAGCTCTGAGCCGCGCAAGGCCGGCCCCAGCGGGGTCGGCCCAGTTCGTCGACAAACCTGCGAGGCGGCCTCGTCCTTCGAGACGGGCGCTTCGCGCCCTCCTCAGGATGAGGCCTAAGTGTTTGGCGAAGTTGCAGAAGCTCCTCATGCTGAGGAGCCTGCGCAGCAGGCGTCTCGAAGCACGAGGGGCGTCGGCGCCACTTGTCAGCACTCTGGGCCGGCCCAGGGGCGGCCTTTGTTTCAGGTCTTTGTTTTAACGGGCGCCTTCGGCCCACCCATTGAGTCGAGGCGCGCCTTGGCGCGCTCGGCGACGCGGCTTTTCTGGGGGTCGGCGAGCTGGGACCAGCTTCCGATTTCCTCGCGCGTGCGGCCGCAGCCGATGCAGACATTGGCGGAGTTGAGCGTGCAGATTTTATTGCAGGGGCTGGGGATCATCAGAGCTCTCGGGTGTCTCCCGCAAATGGCCGAGGGGGCGCCGGCATGTCAATATTCTCAGCGCTGGAAGCCCCCCTCCCTGTCCCTCCCCCGTTTCACGCAGGGCTGTCCGGGGAAATCATAGGGCCGCGAGCTGGAGCTGCAGACTAGAGAAGTCTCGGCCGGGCTTGGGCCTGATTGGCGGCTTGTCGATAAGCGCGATCGGCCGGCGGTCGAAGAGGAAGCGGCCGACGAGCTCGGCGAAACGCAGTGCCGCCATGTCGATCTTGTGGACGCAGGCGGCGATGCGCAGCAGGGTGAAGGCGATCATCGCGGCGAAGAGCTGCAGGCGCACGGCGTTTTCGGCCTCGCCGATGAAGCTCTTGATGTTGAGATGCTGCTTGATCCAACGGAACAGCAGCTCGATTGCCCAGCGGCCCTTGTAGAGCGCGGCGATTTCCGCGGCCGGGCGGCGCATGTCGTTGACGATGAGGACGATGCGGCCTTTGGCCTCGTCTCTTTCCACGGTGATGCGCCGCAGCGGCATGGGCAGCTTGGAATCGCCTTTGCTGGCCAGCGCCACCTCCTCGTCGGCGATCACGGCGAAGCCGTCGCCCCGCGCGCTTTCGGGGTCGAGCGGGCGGGCGGCGATCGCCCGGAAGCGGGCGTTCGCCTTCGGCCGGGTGACGAAGAAAGCGCCTTGCGCGGCGATCTCGGTCCACCAGCGATAGTCGCAATAGCCTTTGTCGAAGACATAAGCGGCGCCCGGCTCGATATCGGTTTTCTTGCCGATCTCTATGTCGTTCACATTGGCGGGCGTGACTTCCGCGCGAAGGGGCCGATTGGCGCGCGGGTCATGGACCACGTGCATTTTGAGGCCGTGAGTGCGGCCGTTGGAGCGGGCGTAATCGAGGAATTTGCTCAAAGGGATGGGCGTCGAATCGATGAGGCGGATCATGTCCGCGCCCTCCCGGCGCGTATGACGGTCGAGCGCGCCGGAGAGCATGGCGAAGAGATCGGCGAAGACGGCGACGGGCCGGCGGGCGTTGGCGTCGGAAAGGGTCGTGCGCGCGAGCCGCCGCGTCCCGAGGTGATAATGCGCGCGCGCGTCGGCGTTGAAGGCGGGAACGAGGGCGCGCAGGCTGGAGACCCCGGCAAGCTGGGCGTAGATGAGCGCGACGAGGTGATCCCAGCTCTTGAAGGATTTGTCGTAGGCGTCGCCGCCATGCCGCTCGACGATCTGCTTGAAGGCGCGCCGATCGACCGGCTTGAGCAGTTGGGCGAATACAGTAGAGTGCACGGGCATGTCCGGTCCTTTTTTCCAGTCTCGACAACCGGAAAATACCCGACAACCGTCGGGAAAACCGGGCATGCGCCCGCGACCTTTCGACTCATTCCCCGGACAGCCCTGCGTTTCACGGGAGAGGGGACGCTCACGATCGGCATTCCCGATGAAGGCCGCGGCCTGCTCCCTCTCCCGCGCCAGCGCTATCGAATGCACACATCGTGATTGCCTCGGTCGGGTCTGTTTGATTCCGTTGGTCGCGTTTTGATTCGCGGGGTGGGGCATGGCGATTTCGTATGGACTGGGGCGGTTCGGCGACCGCCGCCTGGAAAAAGGGGGGTCTCGTTGCATCGGGGCCTCGTCGCGCGGCCGTGCGCGCGCATCCGTCGGATCGCCGGCGGGCGGCGGGCGCAGGAGGTGCGGCTCGCGCGCTTCCTGCGCAATCCTGCGGTGACCGCCGAGGAGATGGCGCGGCACGCCGCCGGGCTCACAGCGGCGCGGGCGGCGGGTCGCGACATAGTGGTGGCGCAGGACACCAGCGAGCTGGCGCTCGGCGGCAAGCGCGCGCAGGCGAACGGCTATGGGCCGGTCGGCAAGGGCGGCGGGACGCGCGGCCTTTTGCTGCACGCGGCCCTGGCGCTCGACGCCGGCACGGGCGCGCTGCTCGGCCTCGCTCATGCCGAGGTCTGGAACCGCGACACGGGGGCCAAGGTCGCGGCGCGGCGCTCGCGCGCGCTCGCGGACAAGGAATCGCAGCGCTGGCTCGATGTGGCGACGCATGCGCGCGAGGATTTCGCGGCGGCGAAGCGGATCACTGTCGTCTCGGATCGGGAGAGCGACATCTACGCGCATCTCGCGCAGCGTCCGGGCGGCGTGGAGCTGATTGTGCGCGCCTGCCAGAACCGGACGATCGCCGCAGACGGCGAGGATGCGATCGAGCTTTTGTTCCCCTTCGCCGACGGATTGGCCGAGGCGGGCCGCTTCGTCGCCGAGATCCCGGCGGCTCCGGGACGCAAGGCGCGCAAGGCGGCGCTCGCGGTCCGCGTCTCGCCGGTCACTTTGCGCAAGCCGCGCCACGGCGCGCGCGACTTGCCGGACGCGGTCGGCGTGACTTTGGTCGACGTGCGCGAGGTCGGGGCCGCCGAGGGCGTCGCGCCCATTCATTGGCGGCTTCTCACGACCCATGCGGCGACGAGCCTGGCCGAGGCGCGCCGGGTGATCGACCTCTATCGAATGCGCTGGACCATCGAGGAATTCTTCCGCACGCTGAAGACGGCGGGCTTCGAGATCGAGCAGGCCGACATCTGCGATCCGAAAGTGATGATCAAGCTGGTGGCGGCGACGGCGGTCGCCGCTGTGACGGTCATGCAACTGGTCAAGGCGCGCGACGGCGCGACCGACCAGTTGCTGACGGACGCTTTCGAGCCCGAGGACGAAGCGCTGCTCGAGGCCGTCTCGGCGAAGCTCGAGGGCGCGACGGCCCGCCAGAAGAACCCCCACCGCAAAGGCAGCCTCGCCTTCGCCGCCTGGGTCGTCGCCAGGCTCGGCGGCTGGACCGCCTATTACGGAAAGCCCGGCCCCAAAGTAATGCGCCAGGGCCTCGACGACTTTCGACGAATAAAGTTCGGAGCCGCGCTGACCTTCTACGATGTGTGAATCCGATAGCCCGCCAGCGGGGGAGGGTCGGGGAGGGGGCAAGGATTCGCCGATGATCCTTTCCTTCTCATCCTTCCTCGCCTCTTTAGGCGCCGCTGAGCCCCCCGCGCTGCCCGCCCCCTTGCGCGCCTTATGGCTCGACGCCGGCGGCGACTGGGACGGCGCGCATCAATGCGTCACCGACGCAGAGGACACGGACAGCATGCGGGTTCATGCCTATCTCCACCGCAAGGAAGGCGATCTCTCGAATGCGCGCTACTGGTATGCGCGCGCGGGCGTGCCGCCGCAGGATTGTCCGCTAGAGGAGGAGTGGCAGGCGATCGCCTCGACCCTCCTCGCGCAGCGATAGCCATGGCGGACGCCGCGCGCCGCTTGCTGCGTGATGTTTTCGGCTTCGCCGATTTTCTTCCGGGCCAAGAGGAAGTCATCGAGGCCATCCTCGCCGGTCGCGACGCGCTCGCCGTCATGCCGACGGGCTCCGGCAAATCCCTGCTCTATCAATTGCCCGCGGCGGCGGGGCCGGGCCTCGTCGTCGTCGCCTCCCCGCTCATCGCCCTGATGCGCGACCAGTTGCGGGCGATGGCGGACAAAGACGTTCCCGCCGTCGCGCTACATTCCGCCCAGGACGACGCCGAGGCGATCGCCGCACTGGACGTCGTCGCGACAGGGCGGGCGAGACTCCTCTACGCCGCGCCCGAGCGGCTGGCTCAGGAAGCGACGCAGGATTTGCTGCGCAAAAACCGCATCAAGCTTTTCGCGGTGGACGAAGCCCATTGCGTCTCGCATTGGGGACACGACTTCCGCCCGGACTATCGCGGGCTCGGCGACATCGCGACGAGGCTCGGCGCGCCGGTGCTCGCCGTCACGGCCACCGCCGGACCGCGCACGCGCGCGGACATCAAACGCAGTCTTTTTGCGCGGGAGCCGGACGTCTTTATTCGTTCCTTCGCCCGGCCCAACCTCGCCCTCTCTTTCCGGCGCAAGCGCGCGGGGCTGCGCCAGATCCTGCGCTTCATCGGGCAGGGACGGGAAAGCGGCATCGTCTACTGCAATTCGCGCCGCAAAGCGGATGCGCTCGCCGCCGGCCTCGCCGCTTCGGGGCTCGATGCTTTGCCCTATCACGCCGGCCTCGACGCCTATACGCGCGACGCCCATCAGGACGCGTTTTTCGCGCGCAGGGGCGTCGTCATGGTCGCGACCATCGCTTTCGGCATGGGGGTGGATAAGCCGGACGTGCGCTTCGTGATCCACGCCGATCTGCCCACCTCGATCGAGGGCTATTACCAGGAGATCGGCCGCGCCGGGCGCGATGGGGCGCCGGCGCGCGCCCTGGCTTTGTTCGATCCGCGCGAATTGGCGACCCGCTGGCGAACGCCGCAGATCGACCCAGAAAACGAAGAAGCGGCCGGGGATTATGCCCGCCGCCAGGCCATGGCGCGGCTCTGCGTGACGCCCCGCTGCCGCTTCCAGACTTTGCTTGCCGAATTCGGCGAGGAAAGCGCGCCTTGCGGTCGGTGCGATCATTGCCGGGGCGGGCCGCTGGCCTGGCCGCGCCGGGCAGGCGCTTTGGCGCTTCAGCTTCGAGGCACGGCGGCGAGCCGGCTTGCATATCTCTCGGGCGAGGAAATCGACGAACCGTCGGCGCCCACGGTCCCCCAAGAGGCTGTTTTCGAACCAGCCGCGCCTCCCGCCATCGCGCTCACGGTCTCGCAGGCGCGGCTGCTGCGCGCGCTGCAAGCCGAGCGGGGGAAAATCGCCAAAAGGCGCCGCCTGGCCCCCAGGCGCATCGCCAGTGACGCGACTCTCGCCGCCCTCGCCGCGGCGCGGCCGCACCGAATCGACGACCCGATCTTCCACGACGTCGAGGAGGCGAGCGCTTTTCTGTGCGTCATCGAAAAGGCGAATGCCGAGGGGTGAGCCGCGCGCGGCGGCCATGTCATCCCCGCGAAAGCGGGAATCCAGAGCGACACCCCAGACTTAGCGCCACCCCAGGAATCCAGAGCGCCCTCCCGCCCGTCCGGGATGACGGCGCCTGAAACGCAGCCGGTTCCATGCTGCGCCGCAACGGGCTATGACAAGCTTCCGCGAAGGACGCTCTCATGCTCGCAATCGACGATTCCCTGCCGCCGCCCGCCGCAGAAATGCGGCCGATCATGATCGGGCTCGGCCTCGCCATGCTGCTCTCGGCGCTGGACGGGACCATTGTCGTGACCGCCATGCCGACGATCGGCGCCGACCTCGGCGAACCCGAAAATCTGCCCTGGATCGTCACGGCCTATCTCGTCGCCTCGATCGTGGTGACGCCGCTCTACGGCAAATTCGCCGACGTCTATGGCAGGCGGATCATGCTGCTGGCCGGCGTTGCGACCTTTGTCCTCGGCTCGGTCGCCTGCGCGCTCGCCCCCAGCATGACGGCGCTCGCGCTGGCACGTCTCGTCCAGGGCCTGGGCGGCGGCGGATTGATCGCGCTCGCCCAGACCGTCGTCGCCGATCTCGTTTCCCCGCACGAGCGCGGGCGTTACCAAACCTATCTCGCCGCCGTCTTTGTCGTCGCCAGCATCGCCGGCCCGGCGCTCGGCGGCTATTTTGCGCAATATTTGCACTGGTCGCTGATCTTTTGGATCAATCTTCCGCTCGGCCTCGCCGCGCTCGCAATGGTCAATTCCGGGCTGAAGCGCCTGCCCGAGCGGCGCCATCCGCATCGTATCGATTATCTCGGCGCCGCTCTCCTGACGCTGGCGTCCGGCTCCATGGTTCTGGCCCTCGGCTGGGGCGGAACGCGTTACCCCTGGGCTTCGGCGCCGATCTTCGGCCTTCTCAGCTTTTCGGCCCTGTCTTGGACAGCTTTCGCCTGGCGCACGCGCGCCGCGCAGGAGCCTTTGATCCCCCTGCGGATCTTGAGCCTCTCGATCGTGCGCAACGCCACTGTCTCGAGCTCCTTTGGCCTCGGCGCCTCTATCGGGCTCTCGGTCGTCATGCCGATCTACTTCGAGGTCGCGGCAGGCCTGAGCGCGCACGACTCCGGCCTCGCGCTCATTCCGATGATGGCCGCCACGGTTGTCGGCGCGACGATCTCCGGCCGGCTGATGGCGGCGATCGATCACTACAAGATCATCCCTTTGCTGGGGCTCGGCGCGGGCGCGATCGCCGCCGCCATCGCCGCCTGGGAAGTCGAGAGCGCCTCGCTCCTCGTGCTCGATAGTCTGCTCACCATCGCCTCATTGGGCGTGGGCACAATGCTGCCGATCGCGACGGTCTCCGTGCAGAACGCCGTCGATTCGCGCGATCTGGGCACCGCCACGGCGACGATGCAGTTCTTTCGCCAGCTCGCCGCGGCGCTCATCGTCGCGCTTTTCGGCGCGCTGGCGCTCGGCGGCGGGCGGGCCGATTACATCGCGGAAGCACGGCTCTCGCCCGAGGAAGCGGCGCGGCTCGCCGCGAGCTTCAAGCTGGTCTTCGCCGCGCTCGCCGTCTGCATGGGCTTCTCCTTCGCCTTCATGGCGCGGATGGAAGCGCGTCCCCTGCGTGGCGAGCGGCGACACTGACCTATGTAATCTGCCGTCGGCCGCTTGTGCCGGTGGCATGGAATTTCCTATGAAGGCGACGTTTCGCCTTTACGTCTGCAAGGACCTCCCATGACTTCGCTCGACAGTTTCAAATCCCGCCAAAAGCTCGTCGTGGGGGACAAGACCTATGATTATTTCTCGCTGAGAGCGGCGGAGGCGAACGGGCTCGAAGGAGTCTCCAAGCTCCCCTATTCGCTCAAGGTCGTTCTCGAAAACCTGCTGCGTAACGAGGACGGACGCTGGGTCACCAAGGACACGATCCACTCCTTCGCCAAATGGCTGACCGAGAAGGGCAAGACCGAGCGCGAGATCGCCTTTTCGCCGGCCCGCGTGCTGATGCAGGATTTCACCGGCGTGCCCGCTGTCGTCGATCTCGCGGCGATGCGCGACGCTTTTGTCGCGCTGGGCGGCGATCCGCAGAAGATCAATCCGCTCGTGCCGGTCGATCTCGTGATCGACCATTCGGTCATCGTCGACGAGTTCGGGACGCCCAAGGCCTTCGAGCAGAATGTCGAGCTCGAATATGAGCGCAACGGCGAGCGTTACCGCTTCCTGAAATGGGGCCAGTCGGCTTTCGACAATTTCCGCGTCGTGCCGCCGGGCACGGGCATCTGCCATCAGGTCAATCTCGAATATCTCGCGCAGACGGTCTGGACGCGCACGGAGAAAGCCGATGGCGCGGCGGTCGAGGTCGCCTATCCCGATACGCTCGTCGGCACCGACTCGCATACGACCATGGTCAACGGCCTTGCGGTGCTCGGTTGGGGCGTCGGCGGCATCGAGGCCGAGGCCGCCATGCTCGGCCAGCCCCTCTCCATGCTCGCGCCCGAAGTCATCGGCTTCAAGCTGACCGGCGCGCCCAAGGAGGGCGTCACCGCGACCGACGTGGTGCTCACCGTCACGCAGATGCTGCGCAAAAAGGGCGTCGTCGGCAAATTCGTCGAATTCTATGGCGAGGGCCTCAACCACCTTTCGCTCGCCGACCGCGCGACCATCGCCAATATGGCGCCGGAATATGGCGCGACCTGCGGCTTCTTCCCCGTCGACGCCGAGACGCTCGCCTATCTGAATATGTCCGGCCGCGCCGCCGAGCGCATCGCGCTGATCGAGGCCTATACGCTGGCGCAGGGCATGCTGCGCGACGCCTCCTCGCCCGACCCGGAATTCACCGACACGCTGGCGCTCGACCTCGCCGAGGTCGCGCCCTCGCTCGCCGGCCCCAAGCGCCCCGAAGGCCGCGTGCCGCTGGAGGACATCGGCAGGGCCTTCGAGACCGCGCTCGCTGGCGAATATAAAAAGGACGGCGGTCTCGGGCCGCGCTACAAGGTCGAGGGGACGAATTACGACCTCGGCCATGGCGACGTCGTCATTGCCGCCATCACCTCCTGCACCAATACGTCCAATCCGAGCGTGCTGATCGGCGCGGGGATTCTGGCGCGCAACGCCGTGGCCAAGGGCCTCAAGGTCAAACCCTGGGTGAAGACTTCGCTCGCGCCCGGAAGCCAGGTGGTCGGGCAATATCTCGCCAACTCCGGCCTACAGAAGTCGCTCGACGAATTGGGCTTTAATCTCGTGGGCTTCGGCTGCACGACCTGCATCGGCAACTCCGGCCCGCTGCCGGCGCCGGTCTCGAAGACCATCAACGCCCATGACCTCGTCGCGGCCTCGGTGCTCTCCGGCAACCGCAATTTCGAAGGCCGCGTGAACCCCGACGTGCAGGCGAATTATCTCGCTTCGCCGCCGCTCGTCGTCGCTTTCGCGCTCGCGGGCACGGTCGCCACCGATCTGACGAAGGAGCCGCTGGGCCAGGGCTCGGACGGCCAGCCGGTTTACTTGCGCGATATTTGGCCGTCGAGCGCCGAAATCGACGCCTTCATCCGCGACAATGTCACGCGCGATCTCTTCCGCGAGACTTACGCCAATGTGTTCGCGGGCGACGAACATTGGCGCGCGGTGGCGGCGCCGGCCGGCGAAACCTACGGCTGGGACGGCAACTCCACCTACGTCCGCAACCCGCCCTATTTCGTGGGCCTCGCCAAGCAGCCCAAGCCCGTTACGGATATTGTCGGCGCGCGCATCCTCGCGCTCTTTGGCGACAAGATCACCACCGACCATATTTCCCCGGCCGGCTCCATCAAGGCCGCCTCGCCCGCGGGTAAATGGCTGATGGACAATGGCGTCGCGCAGAAGGACTTCAACCAATACGGCACGCGGCGCGGCAACCATGAAGTCATGATGCGCGGCACCTTCGCCAACATCCGCATCAAGAACAACATGATGAAAGACGCCCATGGCGTCGTGCCGGAAGGCGGCCTCACCAAATACTACCCCGGCGGCGAAACGCTTTCGATCTACGACGCCGCCATGCGCTACCAGAAGGACGGCGCGCCGCTCGTCGTCTTCGCCGGCGCCGAATATGGCAATGGCTCTTCGCGCGACTGGGCGGCGAAGGGCACGGCGCTGCTCGGCGTGCGCGCCGTGATCGCGCAGAGCTTCGAACGCATCCACCGCTCCAATCTCGTCGGCATGGGCGTGCTGCCGCTGACCTTCGAGCCCGGAACGAGCTGGGCGTCGCTCGGCCTGACCGGCGAGGAGACCGTGGCCATTCGCGGGCTCGAGAAAGGACTTGCGCCGCGCCAGACGCTGGCCGCCGAAATCACCTTCCAGGGCGGCAAGGTTGTCTCCGCCCCGCTCCTCTTGCGGATCGATACGTTCGACGAATTGGAATACTTCAAAAATGGAGGCATTCTGCCTTACGTGCTGCGACAACTCGCCCCGTAAAAGAGCTGTTGGAAGCCTTCACTATTATTGACGGCTCCTTTTTCTTGCGACATCTTCGTGACGCTCGAGCGTGACAGCTCGCGCGCCGCCGTTTCAAATGGCGGCGCGGTTCGAATGCGGCGCAAGAAGCAAGAAAATAAAATAGGGAAGATAGAGGAACGCTCAGGATGAAGAAATTCTCCATTGCCACGGCCATCGCTATCTTTGCGGCGATGACCGCTCCGGCCTTCGCGAGCTGCGACACCCATGCGGAAGACGAGCAGGCCGTCTGCGCCTCCAAGTGCGAGGATCAATATCTGAAGGATCAGCAGGGCTGGACGGCCGATATGTCGAAAGTCAAGTCCAACAAGAAGGCCTGCGACGAGAAGTGCGGCTGCCCGCAGAATTCGAAGGGGCTCTGAGCTTTTCCTCGCGGCTGAGAAAAATGCGAGGGCGCGCGAAAAGCGCGCCCTTCTTGCCGGCCATCTCAAAATTTTTAGCCCCGGGGAGGCGCCCGAGAGCGGGGGGCCCTTATGGGAATAATCTTTTGGATTCAATCTTTAGCAATAGGGAAGCGGGTGCTCGCCAGCCTGCCGATCGCCCCCTCGTCTCTGTCATATCAATGACGTGTGATTGACACTGGGCCAATCTTCCCCCATCGTCCGCCCCGCTTTGCGCGTTATGAGGGGCCGTTACTGTCGGCGGGAGGGTTCTACGCCAGCGCAAGCAAGCACAGCCGAAAATATGAGAAGAGGAAGCGTCAAAATGAACAAATTCGCCTTTGTTGCGGCGGCCCTGTTTGCCAGCATGATGACCCCGGCCTTCGCCGATTGCGACACCCGCAACGCCGACGATGACAAGCAGGCTGCGGCCGCGTCGAAGTGCTACGACGAATATCTCGCCCGCAAGCAGAACTACGGCGCGAATGTCGACGAGCTGCGCGCCAACTTCAAGGCCTGCAATGAGAAGGCCGGCTGCCCGCAGAACTCCGACCTGCTGAAGTAAGATCGTTTCGCCTCTTCGAGCGAGTAGAGGCCGACGCTCAGGGGCGCGCAATTATTGCGCGCCCATATTTTTTGCTTACTGCCGATAG
Organism: Methylocystis iwaonis; assembly: GCF_027925385.1. NCBI lineage: Bacteria > Pseudomonadati > Pseudomonadota > Alphaproteobacteria > Hyphomicrobiales > Methylocystaceae > Methylocystis > Methylocystis iwaonis. The sequence continues at coordinate 373,084 of NZ_AP027142.1, read as the reverse complement.
ACTTTGCCGTCCGGGCCCTTCCAGCCGTTCGAGTCTTCGTAGAAGCGATATTCCTCATCGAAGACGACCGTTTCGCCCGGGGCCACATATTGCTTGCCCTTGGGATCGGAGTTACGCGGCGCCGTCACATAATGCTTGCTGGGCGAGCAGCCTTCCTTGACCTTGCCAGCGTCGTCGGGTTTGCACTCGAGATTGGCGCCTTCCGGAAACTGCACTTTGGCGTTGAAGAAGATCTCGAAGCCCTTCTCGCCGGTCGCGTGCATTTCGAGCGCTTCCGACATCGTCTGTTTGAATTCGAGAATCTTGCCGGGCTTGTCGAAATGCTGCGGGAGGAGATTTTCGAAAATCTTGCGGGCGTGCTCCTCGGTCGGATCGCCGCAGCCGAACCAGCAGATGGCCGCGGCCGGACCGGCGGCCATGGGCGCCGCGACCAGCGCCAGCGCAAAACCTCTGGCGAAGAATTTCAGATACGCGCCTCGCATATAGCGTTTCCTCTTCTTTGTTGCGCCGCAACGCGAGCGGCGATTGGCCGCAGAGTAAAACGCTTTGTATGAAATGTCTTCAACGCCCGGCGTCGGGCGTCGCGGTCCCGACCCAGGAGTCTTTCACCTGCTCGAAATGGACCGCCGGGTCGTATTGCCACGCGTCCAGGCTGAGCGTTTCCGTCGACAGCCGGCCCATGGCGGCGAGCACGGCGTAAGAGGCGACCACGCGCTCACGCTGGGCGAAGACGAGACTTATGCGGGCGTTCAGCAATTCCTGCTGCGCGTTGAGAATGTCGAGCGTCGTGCGCAGCCCCGCCTTGGCCTCCTCCCGCACGCCATAGAGCGCGCGCTCGGCGGCGGCGATCTGCGCCTGCGCGGCGGCGATCTGGGTTTTCGCGGCTTGCAGGGCGCCCCAATTGGCGCGCACCAGCGCGATGACGTCGGCGCGCGCGACATCGACGTCGAGACGTCGCTGCCCCGCCGTCTCCTTGGCTTCCCGAACCTGCGAATAGGTTATGCCGCCCTCGTAAATCGGCACATTGAGCCGCCCGCCGATCGATGCGCCGATATTGCGGTTATAGACGCCGCTGGTGTCCGTCTGGGTGAAGACATTGCCCACGATCGAGAATTTCGGCATGAAATCCCCTTCGATCACCTTGATGTCGAGGTCAGCCGAGTCGGCGTCGTGCAAAGCCGCGAGAATGACCGGATGCTCGCCCAGGGCGATGCGCTCGACCTCCTCACGGGTTTTCGGAATCAGACGATCGACCGCGGCGCCGGGGGCTAATTTCTTCGGTTCGACGCCGATCGTCTGCCGATAAAAGCCGACGCTCGCCTCGAGCGCGGCGCGCGCCTGACCGACGAGCGACTGCCCGGCGGCGAGCCGCGCCTCGGCCTGCGCAATGTCGGTCAAAGTAATCTGGCCGTAATTGTAGCGCTCCCGCGTCTGGCGCAATTGCTCGGCGAGAACCGCGACGTTGTTTTCCTGCAATTTGAGCGCGGCCGTGTCGCGCAAGACGTTCATATAGGCGGAGGCCGCGTTGAAAAGCACGCGCTGCTCGGTAAGACGCAGCCGCTCGCGCCCAGCGAAGACATTCGTTTCCGCCATGCGGGTGGCGTTCTGCGTTTTGAAGCCGTCGAAGACGGGCTGCTCCACCGTGAGGGTCGCCGAGCGGGGCATGCTGCCCCCTGTCTGAATGCTTTTGGTCTGGACGCGGGTTAAGGCCGGATTGGCAATTTCCTCGTCGATTTGCCGCGCGATCGCGCGATTTTCCTGCTTGCCGAGATAGAGACTTGCATTGGCGCGCGGACGCAAGCCCGAGCGCGCCTGCGGCACCTTCTCGTCGAGCGCGCGCACGCCGGCGCGGCCAGAATTCAGCACCGGACTATTGTTGTAAGCGCGCAGCAAGGCGCCATCGAGCGTCTCGGCCGACGCCGCAGACGATGTGAAACACAGAGCAAAAAAGGCGGCCCGCACGAAAGCGGCCGCGCAACCGCTGGGCGTGAGCTCATCCCTCCCCTTTACGGGGAGGGCGGCCCCGCGCAAGCGGGGTCGGGTGGGGCAAGCCCCAATAACTGTCGTTGCCGAGAGAACCCCACCCGGCGGCCTTCGGCCGCCGACCTCCCCGTAAAGGGGAGGTATTTGGCGCTCGGCCGATTTTCCTGTGCGGCGCGCGCGTCTCACACCGCCTCCCTTTCACGCGCGGCGGCGAGCGAGGCTTTGTTTTCACCGAAGAAGGCGTAAAGCGCCGGCAGCACGATGAGGGTGAGCACCGTCGCGCTGATGAGCCCGCCGATGACGACAGTGGCGATCGGCCGCTGCACTTCAGCGCCCGTCGACGTCGCGAGCGCCATTGGCACGAAACCGAGTGAGGCGACAAGCGCCGTCATCGTCACGGGACGCAGACGCGTCATGGCGCCCTTGAAGATCGCCGCGCGCTCATCCATGCCGCTCACCATGAGCTGGTGAATATAGGTGCGCATGACAAGGCCGTTGAGCACGGCGACGCCGGAAAGCGCGATGAAACCCACAGCCGCCGAGACGGACATGGGCATGCCGCGCAGCCACAGAGCGAGCACGCCGCCGGACAATGCGAGCGGCACTGCGGAGAAGACGAGCAGGGCGTCGCGCGCCGAGCCCAGCGCCGAGAAGAGCAGCAGGAAGATCATGAAGAAGCAGACCGGCACGACGATCATGAGCCGCGCCCGCGCCGCCGCGAGATTTTCGAACTGGCCGCCCCATTCGATCCAATAACCGGCGGGGATTTGCACCTTGGCGTCGACCTTGGCGCGCGCTTCGTTGACGACCGAGGCGATGTCGCGTCCACGCACATTGGCGCTGACGACCACGCGCCGCTTGCCGTTCTCGCGGGAAATCTGGTTCTGCCCGTCGACCGTGGAAAAGCTTGCAACCTGCTTGAGCTGAATGGTCGAGATATGGCCCTGCGCGTCGGGCGGCAAGGAAACCGGGATCGTCTCCAAAGCGTTTGCGTCCTCGCGCAGATTGTCGCGCAAGCGCACGAAAATCGGGAAGCGGCGGTCGCCCTCGAAGATCATGCCGGCCTGCTCGCCGCCGATCGCCGCGCCGATCGTGTCCTGCACGGCGCCGAGCGACAGGCCGTAGCGCGCAATGGCGCTCTTATCGACCTTGATGTCGAGCACCGGCAGGCCGGTCACCTGCTCGACCTTCACGTCGGTCGCGCCCGGCGTGGCGCGCAGAATGGCGGCGATATGATTGGCCGTCTTCAGCATGGCGTCGAACTCTTCGCCGAAGACCTTCACGGCTATATCGCCGCGCACGCCGGCCAGAAGCTCGTTGAAGCGCAACTGAATGGGCTGCGAAAACTCATAGGCGTTGCCGGGCAGCTTGGAGATCTCGGCCGAGATGTCGTCGATTAGCCTGTCCTTGGGCAGATGCGGGTCGGGCCACTGATCTTCCGGCTTCAGCATGATGAAAGTGTCGGTCAGATTCGGCGGCATCGGGTCGGTCGCGACCTCGGCCGTGCCGGTCTTCGAGAAGACGTAATCGACCTGCGGCAGCTTGCGAATGGCGTTCTCGACGTCGATCTGCATCGCCTGCGACTGCGTGAGCGAGGTGCTCGGAATGCGATTTGCCTGCATCGCGAGATTTTTCTCGTCGAGCTTGGGGATGAACTCCTGCCCGAGGTTCAAATAGAGAAGCACGGCGAAGAGGAAGGAGGCGACGCCGATCGCCATCACCTTCACCGGCGCCTCCATCGCCCAGCGCAAGGCCGGCTCATACATGCGCTTGAGCGAGCCCACGATCGCATTGTCGTGCTCTTCGCTGGCGCCCGAGACGAAGAGCGCGATCATCGCGGGGAAAAAGGTGAGGGAGAGAAGGAACTCCGACAGAAGCGCGATGATGACGGTCATCGCCATCGGATGGAACATCTTTCCTTCGACGCCCGTGAAGCTCAGGATCGGCAGATAGACGAGAATGATGATCGATTGGCCATAGACGGTGGGTCGCCGCATCTCGACGGCTGAATCGATGACCGTCTCGAGACGTTCCTCGGTGGTGAGCGGGCGCCCCGCCATATGCTGGCGTTCGGAGAGGCGGCGCAGGCTGTTCTCCGCCACGATGATGGCGCCGTCGGCGATGAGGCCGAAATCGAGCGCGCCGAGGCTCATCAGATTGGCGCTGATCTTGCCGATATACATGCCGATGGCGAGCAGCAGCATGGTCACCGGAATGACCGTCGCCGTCACCACCGCCGCACGGAAATTGCCCAGCATCACGAAGAGCACGAGGATGACGAGCCCCGCGCCCTCCAGGAGATTCTTGGCGACGGTCTTGATGGTCGCGTCGACCAGGAGCGTGCGGTTCAGGATCGTCTTGACTTCGATCCCCGGGGGAAGGGACTTCGTGACGGTTTTCACCTTGGCGTCCACCGCCGCCGAGACGGTGCGGCTATTGGCGCCGATCAGCATCAGCGCCGTGCCGATAACCACCTCCTCGCCATTCATGCTGGCGGAGCCCGTGCGCAGCTCCTTGCCGATGGCGACATTGGCGATCTCGCCTACGCGCACGGGCACGCCATTTCGCGTCGTCGCCACGACATTGGCGATGTCCTCGACAGTCTCCAGCCGGCCGCCGCTGCGCACGACGAGGCCCTCGCCATTGCGCTCGACATAGCCGGCGCCGCGGCTGACGTTGTTCTTCTGGATCGTCGCCGCAAGATCGCCGAAGGAAAGGCCGAGCGACGTCAGCTTCGCGGGGTCGGGCTGCACATGATATTGCCGCATGAACCCGCCGAGCGAATCGACGCCGGCGACGCCCGGCACCGTGCGCAATTGCGGGCGGATGATCCAGTCCTGCACGGTGCGCAGATAGGATTCCTGCGCGACGGTCGTACGCAGCATCGCGCCTTCCGGCGTCAGATAGGCGCCGTCGCGCTGCCAGCCGGGTTCGCCGGCGTCGGCGAGCTTGTGCGGCTCCGCGTAGCGCACGGTCCACATGTAGATTTCGGAAAGGCCCGTCGCGATCGGGCCCATGCGCAGCTCGATCTGCGGCGGAAAATCCTCGCGCGCCTGGGCAACGCGCTCATTCACCTGCTGACGTGCGAAAAAAATATCGACGCCATCGGAAAAGACCGCTGTCACCTGCGCAAAGCCGTTGCGCGAGAGCGAGCGCGTATAGTCGAGACCCGGAATGCCCGCGAGCGCGTTCTCGATCGGATAAGTGACCTGCTTCTCCATCTCGAAGGCGGAGAGGGCCGGCGCGCGGGCGTTGATCTGCACCTGATTATTGGTGATGTCGGGAACGGCGTCGATCGGCAGATGCACGAGCGCGAAAGCGCCGAAGGCGCCGACCAGCGCGACCAGGAGGACGACCAGCCAGCGGCTATGGACCGAAAAGGCGATGATCCGCTGCATCATGGTCTTAGAGCCGTCACTCCTCGGGAATTTCGCTCTTGCCGGCTTCGGCCTTCAGCACGAAGCTGTTATCGACCGCGATCGTCTCTCCGGGCGAGAGGCCTTTCACGATCTCCACAGAACCTTCGTCGCCGTCGCCCAGTTCGACGACGCGCTTTTCAAAGCCATTCTTCACGCGCACGAAGACCGTCGGCTCGTTGTGGATGAGCTGCACCGCGGCGCGCGGCGCGACGACTTTCGCGGGGCTCTGTTCAAGTGCGATCTCGGCGTTGAGCAAAACGCCAGGGTGAATTGCGTAATCCGGGTTTTTGAAGGAGGCGACGACATGGCCCGTGCGCGTCTCGGGGGTGATGAGGGCGTTGACGACGCGCACGGCGCCTTCGAAAGCGCGCCCATCCGCCCCCTTGACGACCACCGGCTGTCCCACGCGCACGCTGGCGAGATTGGCGACGGGAACCGCGAGCTCGGCTTCCACCTCGGAAAGATCGGCCAGAACGTAAATCTGGCTTTCCGGCGTCACCGGCTGGCCGAGATTGGTCAGGCGCTCGATGACGCGGCCCTTGATCGGCGCGCGAATCTCCTTCTCGCGCAAGCGGGCGATGGGCTGATTGGCGAGCGCCGTCATCTCGTTTTCGGAGAGATCGAGGGCGGCGAGCTTGCCGCGCGAGAGATCGAGGCGAAGCTTTGCTTCCGTGAAAGTCGCCTTGGCTTTCAGGAACAGTTGCTCGGCGGTGATCTTCTTTTCGAAGAGGCCCTTCTCGCGCTGGAAGAGCTGGGATTGCAGCTCGTAATTGGCGAGCGCGGCGAGATATTCGCTCTTGGCGTCAGCGACCTCGCGCGAATCGATGACGGCGATCGTCTCGCCCTTCGCCACGTCGTCGCCGAGCTTCTTGCGCATTTCGGCGACGACGCCAGAGACCTTGGCGGCGACGCGGGCGAGATGGTCGGGATCGGGCTTCACCGTCGCTGGCACGGTGATCTGGCGCTTGAGCACGCCGGGGCCCGCCTTCGCGACGCCGATCTTGGCGGCGTCGATCTGCTCGGGCGAAAGCTTGATCAGCCCTTCGGGGGCGGCGGGACTCGCGGTCTGTTGGGAGCCAGCCCCGGAATCCGCGGGCGCGCTTCCGCGCATCTTCGCCACAAGGCCCGGCAGAGCCGCGCCAATAGCGAGGCTCGCAATGATTGCGAGAAGGAGAGGCGCTTTGCGGGGCATTTCTGCGATGGGGCTCCGGGGCGCGTCGCGCCAAAGTCCTTTGAACAGGGTTAGCACCCGTGCGACCCCCAGGCCAAGCGCGACACGATTCGAGCGGGGCTTATCCCCTATGAGTTCCGACGGCCTTTGCTATACCCGGCGGTGAAGCGTGTCCATGCCGGTCGCGTTACATGACCTATTTGTAATAAAAAGGAAAAGCCCGGCCACAAGGGCCGGGCTTCATGATTTCATGAACTGGCTAAAGTCTTAGTATTTCGCCAGAACCGGCGCCGGAGCGGCGAAGGGATTGAAGTGCCAGTTCAGGCCGGCGCGAACCGTGTGGAACTGGGTCGGCGAGCTGTGCGAACCAGCCCAGCCGGGAACCACGAAGGTCGTGAGCACGCCCGGGATGACCACATTGGTCGAGCCGAGATCGGTGTAGAGATATTCCACCTTCAGCGACCAGGCCGGGAAAGCGAGCGGCGACCACTCGACGCCGCCACCGGCGGTCCAGCCCGTCTTGGTGCCGAACGACTTGGCGCGGCCGATCACGGCGCCGCCGACGGGGCCGGTCAGGAAGATGTCGGCGACCGAGACGGTCTGATCCACCTGGCCATAGGCGAAGCCGCCCGTGCCGTAGACCAGCAGATTCGGCCAGGACGGAAGCGTCACGCCGATGCGGCCACGAACCGTGCCCCACCAATCGACGCTCTTCGCGGAGTTCACGAAGGCGCTATGCAGAATGGGGCCGCGCGCCGCAGTGGCGGCGAAAGCCGTCGACGGGCTGGTCGTCGCGCCGACCACATTCGACTGGCTGTTGATGTCGGCCGCCTGGATGTCAGCTTCGGCGCCGACAACGAGCCACGGCGAGAACTGGAAGTTGTAGCCGATCTGACCGCCGCCCGTGACGCCGTTCAGATTCTGCGGAGCGTTCCACGCGGCGGAGAAGCCCGGAGCAGCCGACGGCGACGGATAGATGAAGCCGCCCGTCTCATTGGAGCCGGCGCCAAAACCATAGCCGATGTTGATACCGCCATAGAGGCCGTTCCAGGTGAAGCTCGGCGCCGGGGGAACAAAGACCGGCGGCGGTCCCTTGCGCGACGGGAGATCGGCGGCAAAAGCGGAACCCGCAACAAGAGCCAGCACAACGCCGGCGGCGACAGGAAACTTGGCCATAATCGACCCCTTCGTAGACATTTCGAATTCTTGGGCTTCTGCCGCTTGAATGCGACCTCCGCGCCGTCACGGCTAGACTTACGGCTGACCTCGCGGACGGTCAATCGAAAGGCGACCTGAACAAGCCTTGTGCATCACGTTTGCCAGCCTGCGTGACAATTGCGCAACATAATCGTGCAGTTCCCCGGTCATTTTGCGTTGCGTTCGCGCCGCAACCGCTCCCAATAATCGAGGCGCTTGGCGAGCTCTCGCTCGAAGCCGCGCTCGACCGGCTGATAGAGCCGCTGGCGCCCGAGCGCGTCGGGCCAGTAATTCTGCCCGGAGAAGGCGTCGGGCGAATCATGATCATATTCATAGCCCTCGCCATAGCCTTCCTCGCGCATCATCTTGGTCGGCGCGTTGAGGATGACCTTGGGCGGCATGAGCGAGCCCTTCTCCTGCGCGAGGCGGCGCGCCTTCTTATAGGCGACATAGCCGGCGTTGGATTTGGGCGCCGTCGCCACATAGATCACCGCCTGCGCCAGAGCGAGCTCGCCTTCCGGAGACCCGAGAAAGTCATAAGCGTCCTTCGCGGCGTTGGCGATCACGAGCGCCTGCGGATCGGCGAGGCCGATGTCTTCGACCGCCATGCGCACGATACGCCGGGCCAGAAAGAGCGGGTCTTCGCCCGCGTCCAGCATGCGCGCAAAGTAATAGAGCGCCGCGTCGGGGTCCGAGCCGCGCACGCATTTGTGCAACGCGCTGATGAGATTGTAGTGCCCCTCCTGCGCCTTGTCGTAGATGGGCGCCCGGCGCTGAACGACGTCCGAGAGCGCGGCGCGGTCGAAGATTTCGCCCGCGCGCGCCGCGCGCCAGATTTCTTCCGACAGAGTGAGCGCGGCGCGGCCGTCGCCATCGGCCATAGCGACCAACGCCTCGCGGGCGTCGTCGTCGAGCGGCAGCTTCTTGCCTTCTGTTTCTTCGGCGCGCGCCAGCAGCTTTTCGATCGCCGCAGCGTCGAGCGATTTGAAGGTCATCACACGCGCGCGCGACAGCAAAGCGGCGTTGAGCTCGAAGGACGGATTCTCCGTCGTCGCGCCGATCAAAGTGATCGTGCCGTCTTCCATCACAGGCAGAAAACTATCCTGCTGGGCGCGGTTGAAACGATGGATCTCATCGACGAAGAGCAGCGTGCCCTGGCCCGTCGCGCGGCGCGCACGCGCGGCCTCGAATGTCTTCTTGAGATCGGCGACGCCCGAGAAGATCGCTGAAATCTGCACGAAAGCGAGTTTCGTTTCATGCGCGAGCAGGCGCGCCACCGTTGTCTTGCCGGAGCCGGGCGGCCCCCAAAGAATAAGCGAGCCGAGCGAGCCGCCGCGAACGAGCCGCGTGAGCGCGCCGTCAGCTCCGAGCAAGTGATCTTGTCCAACCACCTCTTCGAGGCGAGTCGGGCGCAGACGGTCCGCCAAGGGGCGCGGCGCGCTTTCGTCGAGTTTCGCGTTTTCGAAGAGGTCGGGCATTGGAATCTCGGATGGTCAGAGTCTTTACTTGTGTCGGCGCCGATCAATTGACGCCTCGACGGCGCGTTAGCCAAAGCTTACCCTGCACGCAAGTAAATGATTCGGCCGCATAAGCTTGGGTGCTGCCGACAATTGCCGCGTTTCGCGTAAAGCCTTGCCGAACCGAGCAAACGCCAAAACGGAACCAAAAGAATGCGAACAATAGCTTTCGTTACGCAAAAGGGCGGCGCGGGCAAGAGCACCCTCGCGAGCAGCGTCGCCGTCGCCGCGCGCGCGGCCGGCGAGCGCGTTTTCATCTTCGATCTGGACCCGCTCCAAACCCTCGTCAAATGGGCGAGTTCGCGCGAGGCGTCCGACATCGGCGTCGAGCACGTGCCGGCGGGAAAGCTCGCCAAGGCAATCTCGGCGTTGGAAAAAAAGGGGATCACTTTGGTCATCCTCGACGCGCCGGGCCATGACGGCGAACAATTGCTTGCCGCCGTGCGCGCGGCGGACCTTTGCATCATTCCCGCGCGTCCGAACGCTTTCGATCTCTGGGCCAGCGAAAAAACCCGCGCGCAAGTGAAGGAGGAAGGTTGCGACTACGCCTTCCTGCTCAACCAATGCCCGCCGTCGCAACAGAGCGCGCGCGTCGATCTCGGCGCCAAGGCGCTGCAGGCGATGGGCGGTCTGCTTGCGCCGCTCGTCTCCTCGCGCGTCGACTACCAGGAAGCCGCGCGTCTCGGCCTCGGGGTCGCGGAATATAACCCCGAGGGCGTGGCCGCGCAGGAAATGAAAGAGCTGTGGAGCTCGATCAAGCGCCGCCTGAAGCGCGCCTCGGCGAAGCCGGCGGCTGAAAAAGCTGCAGCGGAAAAACCCGCCCCGGCTCAAAAAGCCTCTGCGCCGAAGGCCGCCGTCACCAAGCCGGAAGCGCCTCAGAAGGCGGCCGCGGTTGCGCAGAAAGCCGAAACGCAGGAAACCAAAAGCCCCGCCAAGAAGGTTGCGCGCAAAGCGGCATAGCGCCGGCGCGAAGGATAGAGAACGAAGTCGAGCGGCGCGGGAACGCGCGGCTCAGACTGCTGATAAAATGGCGGTGACGCCCCTCGTGCTTCGAGACGCCTGCTGCGCAGGCTCCTCAGCATGAGGAGCTTCTGCAAAAACACTTAGGCCTCATCCTGAGGAGCGAGCGAAGCTCGCGTCTCGAAGGACGAGGCCGCCTCGGAGGTTTGGCGACAAATTAGCCGCGCGGAAACGCGCGGCTTTTTGTTACGCGATCTCGACGATCTGCGCGCGGTGATGGCCGACCTCGACCTCGTCGCCGACAGCCTTGCCCATCAGGGCCTGCGCAAGCGGGGCGACATAGGGAAGCAACCCCTTCGCCGGATCGGCCTCGTCTTCGCCCACAAGGCGGAACGCCCGGCGCTCCCCCCCCTCCAGCTCCACCACGACTCGGTGGCCGAAGCGCACATGCGAATGGTCGGCGATGCGCGGCACGATCTCAGCGCTGGCGCGGCGCGCCCGCCAGTAGCGCAAATCGCGCTGGGCGAGCGCGATCGCATGATTGTCGCCAGCGGCGTTCGCCTTTTCCAGATCGGCCAGCAGGCGCGTCATAGCGTCGTCGATCTGCTGCAAGCCTTCTTGCGTCACCAGATTGCGATGCGGGCTGATCGGACGATCCGGCAAATCCTCGCGCGGATTGTCGTCGTCCTGTTCTTTGGTGAATGCCGAACTCATGCGTCCTACCTTTGGCGCCCCGAGGGCATGAAAAGCTAAACGGTCCAAGAGCGCGGTCCGGGAGCGCGATCCGCTCGGCGGCCGAAAGCCGATTACAACCGAAGCGAATGCGTTCGTCGAGGCGTCGGGCGGCGCTGCGACAATTGGTCGAAGCGACGCTCAGCGCATCTCGATGACGACCCGCCCGCGTATCTTCCCGCCGACGATCGAGCGCGCCCTCTCCAGCGCCTGATCGAAGGGGATTATCTCACACATGGCGTCGATCATCGCGACGTCCAGGTCTGTCGCGAGCCGCGCCCAGGCTTCGCGGCGCAAATTTATTCTTGGCCGAACGCTTTCGACGCCGAGCAGCGACACGCCGCGCAGGATGAAAGGCGCGACGCTCGCGGGCAGATCCATGCCGCCGACATTGCCGCAGGCGGCGATCGCGCCGTCGAACCGGGTCTGCGCAAGCATATTCGCCAGCGTGGCGCCGCCGACCGTATCGACGCCGGCGGCGAAGCGTTGGGTTTGCAGCGCTTTGCCGGGGGACGAAAAATCCTCCCGCGTCAATATTTCGGCCGCGCCGATGGATCTCAGATAATCGGCCTCGGCGGGACGCCCGGTGATGGCGGCGACGCGCCAGCCGGCCTGCGCCAGGAGGGCGACGGCGAAGGAGCCGACGCCGCCCGAGGCGCCGGAGACCACGGCCATTCCGTCAGCGGGCGAGAGGCCATGCCGCTCGAGCGCGAAAAGACAGAACATGGCGGTGAGCCCCGCCGTGCCGATCGTCATCGCGCGCGCGGGCGTCAACGCGCCGGGGAGCTTGACCAACCATTCGCCGGGGAGCCGCGCCTTCTGCGCGAAGCCGCCAAAATGCGCCTCGCCCAAGCCGCAGCCCGTGGCGACGACGAGGTCCCCCGGCGCAAAACCCGCATGCGCCGATCGGGTGACCCGCCCGGCGAGATCGACGCCCGGAATCATCGGAAAGCGGCGCACCACCGGGGCTTTTCCGGTCACCGCCAGACCGTCCTTGTAATTGATCGCCGAGTAGAGCACCGCGAGATCGACGTCGCCGGGCATTAGCTCGTCCTCTGTCATCTCCACATAATCGGCGCTCTGGGCGCCCGACTGGACATCAATTCGTACGGCCCTGAAAGTGGACATTGCGGCTCCAAGTCGAGTCGAACAGGCAAGGCATTGTGTTACTGCTCAATAACCATCCTCCATAACCTCATCTAGGCCGATCTTCGCCTGTTCGTCCCATGGACGGGCTCAAGACTTTGCGATTCTGGGCGGCTCTGCGCTGCTGCGGCGCGCTCGAAAGAGAAACATATGGCGTAAATGAGATGACCTAAATTTAATGGAGCATAATTCTTGATGGACGGGGATAAATGGCATAAATTGACGTTTAGTCTTCGCCTGTTCGATAAAGCCCGTCGCGTAAAAGGTTTTGTCCGAGCTATTTGAAGCGGCGACGCTTCCCGAGAGAAGACGCCAGCCCTCTCAGGGTCCCCACGTGACGCAATAGGCGCCCTTAAATGAACCTGCCCAACAATATCGAACTCGCCGCGGACATTGTATCGGCCTATGTCAGCAACAATTCCGTGCCAGCCTCCGATCTGCCTCAGCTCATCAGCGAAGTATATAATGCGTTGCAGCGCGTCGGCTCCAGCGTCGCCGCCGCCCCGGCCGAGCCGCCGAAGCCCGCCATCGCGCCCAAGCGCTCGGTGACGAACGACTACATCATCTGTCTGGAAGACGGTAAGAAGTTCAAATCCCTGAAGCGTCATCTGCGCACGCAATACGGCCTTTCCCCCGAGGAATATCGCGAGAAATGGGGCCTGCCGGCCGATTATCCGATGGTCGCCCCCAATTACGCCCAGGCGCGCTCCAATCTCGCCAAAGAGATGGGCCTGGGCCAGCAGCGCCGCCGTCGCGGCAAATAACCGTTCCCAGAGCGCATTCCGCAAAAGTTGATAGACTTTTGCGATAAGAATGCGCTCCAATTTTTTGACTCTGCGCGCTTTCCGCTCGCGTGATTCCATGCGAGCGGAAAGCGCGCTAGAGCGGGTTCGTCATTTTCCGATTCAAGAGAGGATTCCCGAATCGGCGAAAGACTGATTCCTTACGTCATGTGCATGACGGAGGAGGAAGATGGCTCGAGCCTACAGCCAGGATTTGCGCGACCGAGTGATCGACGTCGCGTTGAAGGGGCTTTCGGCGCGTCAGGCGGCGGCGCGTTTCGGGGTCGGTGATGCGACCGCGATCGTCTGGGTTCGCCGCGCGCGCCAGAGCGGCGAGCGCGGCGCACGCAAGCAGGGACAGCCGAAACGCTGCAAGCTCGACCCGCACCGCGATTTCCTGCTGGCGCTGATCGAGGCGACGCCGGACCTGACCATCAGCGAACTGCTGGAACGGCTCCTCGCCGAACGCGGGATCAAGGCAAGCCGAGCGACGCTGTGGGGCTTTCTCGACCGCTGCGGTCTAACCTACAAAAAAAGACCGCCCATGCGAGCGAGCAGGACCGGCGGGATGTGAAGGAGCGGCGCGAAACCTGGTTCGACAACCAGCTCGATCTCGATCCCGAAAAGCTCGTCTTCATCGACGAGACCTGGACCACGACCAATATGGCGCGCAAGAACGGGCGCGCGCCGAAAGGCGAGCGGCTGCGCGCCAGCGTTCCGCATGGGCATTGGAAGACGACGACATTCGTCGCCGGCCTGCGCCTGACTGGAATGACGGCGCCGATGGTTCTCGACGGCCCGATCAATGGTCAATGGTTCCAGGCTTATGTCGATCAGGTTCTCGTTCCGACGCTCTCGCCGGGCGACATTGTCGTGATGGACAATCTGGGGAGCCACAAGGGCGCCGGCGTGCGCAAGGCCATCGAGGCGGCCGGCGCGACGCTGCTCTATCTTCCGCCCTACAGTCCCGATTTCAATCCGATCGAGAAGGCCTTCTCCAAACTCAAAGCTCTGCTCCGCAAAGCCGCGGAGCGGACCGTCGACGCCCTATGGAACAGGATCGGCGCATTGCTGAAGGAGTTCTCCCCCGCTGAATGCGCAAATTTCTTCGCCGCCGCTGGATATGAGCCGGTTTAAGACGAATCCGCTCTAGCCCAAACAAAAAACCCGCGGCGCTCGCCGCGGGTTTTTTGTTGGCTGTTTGCGGGGCGCCCGAAAGGGGCGCGACGCTCACCCCTCGTCGTCGGTCTCGATGTCGCCGTCGATGAGGCCGGAGACGTCGTCGTCCTCGCCCTCTTCCTCTTCGAGGAAGGTGTCGTCGTCGCCGGCGTCGTCGATCTCAACGTCTTCATCGACATCGAGCGTCTCGGCCGCATTCTCGCTCTCCTCGACCTCGTCGAGCGACACGGTTTCCACGCCCTCCTTCTCGACCTCGCTCTCTTCCTCCTCCACGCGGCCGGGCGCGCGCGAAAGCGCGGTGATCTGGAAGATCGTCCCGCACTTCGGGCAGACGATCGGGCTCTTGTTGAGGTCGTAGAATTTCGTTGCGCAGGACTGGCATTGGCGCTTGGCGCCGAGTTCCGGTTTGGCCACGGTTCGTTGATCCTTACGAAAGGGGCAGCGTTGGAACGCCCGCCTGTTGATTGACCATCGGGCGCTCGGGTTAGTGGGCTCCGGCGGCGCTGTCAAATAGATAAATGCGCGCAGCCCGCGCGACGGATTCGCCGTTGCAAAGCGGCGCGCGGCTTGGCATAGAAAAAGGGTCGCGGGTGTAGCTCAATGGTAGAGCAGCAGCCTTCCAAGCTGAATACGAGGGTTCGATTCCCTTCACCCGCTCCATTTTTCTCAAAATGCATAGGGGAGGCGATTATGCCGAAAATTTTAGACAACTTCGCCTGCTTTCGAGCGCACGTCCAAACGCCGTAAGGGCTTCAACTCCGAAACCCATGTGAAGCGCGGCGCGCGAATCATTCACGGCGATAAGGAGCTCGTGGAAAAGCTCGGCCGCGCCGATCCCTGTCCCTGCGGCTCCATGAAAAGCTTTCAAGCGCTGCTGCTTGAAGACCGGCCGCTATGACGGCGTCGAGCGGGACCATTACTTTCAGAGAATGAACCGCGCGTGTCCCCGCGTCATGACCGCGCTTGTCGCGGCCATCCACGCCGCGCCGAAAGCTTAAGAATATGAGAGGACCAACGCCGCTTCTTCTCCCCGCGTGTCGTCATGTCCCGGCGTGGATGCCCGCGACAAGCGCGGGCATGACGCGGCTGCGGAGGGTTTGTTTACCCGAATTCCGCGCCCTGACATGGGCCCGCGCGCGCTTGACGCGCGCCCAGGCCGCCGCATACTTTGCCACGCAAAGCTTAGGCGGAGACTTGGCCAGGCAGGTGGCCAGGGGCGCCCCGGTCGCGAGTAACGGAGGAGACAGTGCCGCGGCACGAGGCCGAGAAAGGACGTTTCGCCTATGAGGGCCTCGACCGCGTCATCCACGAGAAGGCGCGCCTCGCCCTTCTGACCGCGCTCCTCTCTTTTCCGAAGGGCTTGCCTTTCTCGGAGCTCAAACGCCTTTGCGGCCTGACCGACGGCAATCTCAGCCGCCATCTCGCCGTGCTGCAGGAAGACGGACTCATCGTCATCGATAAGCGTTTGGAGGAGAATCGCCCTCTGACGACCTGCCGCATCACAAGCCCGGGACGCAAACGCTTTTCCGAATATCTCAAAGTGCTCGAACGCCTGGTCGACGACGCCGGCAAAGCATCCGCCATGGCGAGCGTCCGCGATTCGGGGAGAGCCAGCCCTTGAAAAAGCCGGGCGCCTTTTCGCCGCAGGCGCGGTTGAAAAGTTTTTCCTATGCTTTCGCGGGGCTAGGCTTCATGCTGCGTTCCCAGCACAACGCCTGGCTTCACGCCGGCGCAACCATTGGCGTTGTGGCGGCGGGGCTTGCCTATAAGGTCCGGCCCGAGGAATGGCGCTGGCTCTTTGCCGCGGTGACGATCGTCTGGGTGGCCGAGGCGGTGAACACCGCCTTCGAACATGTCTGCAACGTCGTCTCGCCGCAGCATCATCCCGAGGTCGAGAAGGCGAAGGACGTCGCCGCCGGCGCCGTTCTGATTGCGGCGCTGGGAGCGGCGGCGATCGGCGCGAGCGTCTTCGCGCCCTATGCGATCGCCTCTTTTTAACGCCCGCCCTTCTGCTTCATCGCCGCCAGCAGCGCTTCGCCGAGTCCGCCGGGGCTATTGCCGGCCGGCTTGCCGCCCTTCGGCGCCGAGGTGAATTGCTGCGGCCCGCGCGGGCGTCCCTGATCGCGGCCGGGGCCGCCGCTTTGCCCGCCCTTGCCCTGCTGGCCCGGAGCGTCGTCGAGGCGCATGGAGAGCGAGATGCGCTTGCGCGGCGCGTCCACCTCCATGACCTTCACTTTCACGATGTCGCCGGGCTTCACCACGCTGCGCGGGTCTTTGACGAACTCCTTCGACAGGGCCGAAATATGCACCAGACCATCCTGATGCACGCCGATGTCGACGAAGGCGCCGAAGGCCGCGACATTGGTGACGACGCCCTCCAGGACCATGCCGGGCTTCAGATCGTTGAGCGTCTCGACGCCCTCCTGGAAGGTCGCGGTCTTGAAGGCGGGGCGCGGATCGCGGCCGGGCTTTTCCAATTCCGCCAGCACGTCGGTGACGGTTGGCACGCCGAAAGTCTCGTCGGCGAATTGCGCGGGCTTCAGCTTGCGCAATTCATTCGTATTGCCGATCAGCGATTTGATGTCGGTCTTCGCCGCGTCGAGGATGCGACGCACCAGCGGATAGGTTTCCGGGTGCACGCCCGAGCGGTCGAGCGGATCGTCGCCGTCGATGATGCGCAAGAAGCCGGCGCTTTGCTCGAAGGCCTTGGGGCCGAGGCGCGGCACCTTCTTCAATTCCGCGCGCGTGCGGAAAGGCCCGTTGGCGTCGCGATGCGCGACGATATTGGCGGCGAGCGTCTCGCCGAGGCCCGACACGCGCGCGAGCAGCGGGGCGGAAGCCGTGTTGACGTCGACGCCGACGGCGTTCACGCAGTCTTCGACCACCGCGTCGAGCGCGCGCGACAGCTTCATCTCGGAAAGGTCGTGCTGGTACTGCCCGACGCCGATCGATTTGGGCTCGATTTTCACGAGTTCGGCGAGCGGGTCCTGCAGACGTCGCGCGATGGAGGCGGCGCCGCGCAGCGTCACATCGAGGTCGGGGAGTTCCTTGGAGGCGTATTCGGAAGCCGAATAAACCGAGGCGCCCGCCTCCGACACGACGATCTTGGTGAGCTTCAACTCCGGATGCTTGGAGATTAGCTCGCTCGCGAGCTTATCCGTCTCGCGCGAGGCCGTGCCATTGCCGATGGCGATAAGTTCGATCTTGTGCTGGCGCGCCAGGCTCGCGAGCGTCGCGATCGATTCGTCCCAGCGCCGCTGCGGCTCGTGCGGATAGATGGGGGTGGTGGCGACGATCTTGCCGGTGGCGTCGATGACGGCGACCTTTACGCCGGTGCGAAAGCCCGGGTCGAGGCCGAGGGTCGCGCGCGCGCCAGCCGGCGCGGCGAGCAGAAGATCGCGCAGATTTTCGGCGAAAACGCGAATCGCTTCGTCTTCCGCGAGACGCCACAGGCGCGATCGCGCGTCGACCGAAAGATGCAGCTCGATCTTTGTGCGCCACGCCCAGCGCGCCGTATCGGTGAGCCATTTATCGCCGGGCCGGCCGCGATCCTCGATCTGATAGCGGCGCGCGATGCGGCTCTCATAGCCCCCGAGACCGGGCTCCGCCTCCGGCGCCATTTCGAGCTCCAGCATCTCCTCCTTCTCGCCACGGAACAGCGCGAGGATGCGGTGTGAGGGAAGCTTGGAGATGGGCTGGGAGAACTCGAAGTAATCTGAATATTTAGCGCCGGCGGCTTCCTTGCCCTCGCGCGGCTTTGATTTGAGAACCGCCTGCTGCCAGTGGGTTTCGCGCAGCGCGCCGATGAGGTCGGCGTCTTCCGCGAAGCGCTCGACGAGAATGGCGCGCGCGCCCTCCAGCGCCGCTTCGACGGTCGCGACATTCTTCTCGGCGTTGACAAAGGCTTCCGCCTGAGCCTTCGGGTCTTTATCGGGCGCGGCGAGCAGCGCCTCGGCAAGCGGCGCGAGGCCGGCTTCGATGGCGATCTGCGCCTTGGTGCGACGTTTGGGCTTGAAGGGCAGATAAATATCTTCGAGGCGCGCCTTATTGTCAGCCTCCATGATGACGCGCCTCAGCGCATCGTCGAGCTTGCCCTGCGAGTCGATCGACTCGAGAATCGCCTTGCGGCGCTCTTCGAGCTCGCGAAGATACCGCAGCCGTTCTTCCAGCTTGCGAAGCTGCGTATCGTCGAGCTGGCCCGTCGCCTCCTTACGGTAGCGCGCGATGAAGGGCACTGTCGAACCGCCGTCGAGCAAGCCGACCGCAGCCTCCACCTGCCAAGGTTTCGCCGCAAGTTCCTCGCTCAGCCGCTCGACGATCGACGCCATATGCTCGCCTCTCTCCGTGAAGGGAGGGAGGCTTGTAGCCAAGGGCGGCGGGGCAAGTCAAAGACGGGGCGGCCGGCGGCGCGATTCACGCACAGGCAATTTTGCGGCACGTGAGAGGGCGCGGACATGCGGCGGCCGATAAGTGGCGTTGACTCCCCTCGTGCTTCGAGACGCCTGCTGCGCAGGCTCCTCAGCATGAGGTGTTTCTGCATCTACGCCAAACACTTAGGCCTCTTCCTGAGGAGCGAGCAAAGCTCGCGTCTCGAAGGACGAGGCCGCCTCGGAGGTTTGTCGACGAGTGAATTTCTGGCAAACCAGTGCTCAGAAACTGTCCGTGCGGCGGCGATTCGACCAGAGTCAGCGGCTTCGCAGCGAGAACTGTTACGGCCCCTTCTCCTAATTCTTGCGCCCGACGAAGCGCGGGTCGCCGCCGAAGATCGACGACAGGGCGCGTGCGGTCTTCATGAAGGCGCGGCCCTGCGCGGTCAGACGCCAGCCCTCCGGCCCCTGTTCGAGATTGCCGGAGAGCGCCTGCTCCTTCAGCCGCCGGTCAATCTGCGCCCAATCGTCCACATAGACGCGCACAAAGGCGTCGCGCGCTTCCGCGCCCGTTAATGGACGATCGGCGGCGTCGAACTGCGACAACATGAAAACCGAGATCGATCGATCGGCGGTGATCGGTCCCAGAACGAAAGCCGCGAGGAGAAGCGATGTCGCCACGATCGCAGCGCCGAGCGCGTCGGCGCCGTCGATCCCGAAACGGCGCGGCAGGCGCGCGGCCGCCGCTGCAACCAGCACGATCAGCAGGAAGAAGTCGACAATGAGCGCGCCGACGCCGCGGTAGAACATGACGCCGGGGCCGAGGAAAGCCAGCGCCGCGCGCAGCAGCGCGACGAAGATCACGCCGCCGACGAGGGTCGCCGCGGCGTAGAGAAGGACGAGCGCGAAGGCGCGGCGGAGCGTCGAGCGCGTCTCAGTCATTTGCGTCATGATCGGCGCCGTTCAGGAGATAGACCCGGAAATTTTGATTGGCGTAGGCGGGCGCCGCCGTCGCGGTCCAGGCGCCGGGCGCGGCAAAGACCGGGTCGCGCGAAGCGACGACCAGCGCCGCGATATTATGGCGCGCGGCGCGACGGCGCGCCTCGTCGAACGAGAGCGTCGCATCGACAAAGAGTGGCCCGAGAAAAGCGATGCGCTCGTCGATCTCGGCCTCGCGGGCGCCGAAGAGTCGCGCATTATGCCGATCGGCGACGGCGACAGGAAAACGCCCATAGAGCCCGTAGCCATAGGCGCGGTTCTTTTCGGGATACGCCTGCACGACGGCGCCCGTCGGCAGATGCGCATCTAACCAGCTCCAGGCCGCCATCTCGTCCGCAAGCGTCGCGCGCGTGTGCTCGAGCGGGAAATAAAGACGTAGTTGCGCGACCGCGACGCCCAACGCCAGATAGGCGAGGACGAGACAGACGATGGCGGCGGCGCCGATCCCGCCGCGAAACAAATGCCCTTGCCGCGCCGCCGCCGCAGTCCAGATGAGCGTCGCGAATTGCGCAAAAAGCATCGCCCGCCAGCCAAGATCGTTGAGAAGGACCGTCGAGCGAAAGAATGAGCCGATCAGCAGGGAGGCGACGGTAAGGCAGATGAGCAGCAAGCCGAATTCGCTCGCGCGCCCCCGCCGGCCCGCCTTGCGCCAGAAGACGACCGAGCCGAGCGCGAAGACGCCGAAATCGATGAGATAGAAGAGCGGTATCGACAGGCCGCGGTACATCGCCCCGGCTTCGCGCGAGCCGGCGAGGATGTCGATCCATTCCGGGCCGCGCAAGGCGAAAGCGATTGGCGCCGCCTCGCCACCGCCCCCAACGCGCGGCAGCAGCGTTACGAGCCATGGCGCGGCCAAGCCAAGCGCAAGAACGCCGGCAATCCCGAGACGAATCGCATCGTCGATCCGGCGCCGCCAGAGAAGGGAGAGCAGCCAGAAGCCGGCGCCGAGCGCGGCCGGCATGGCGACATAGACGGATTCGCCCGCCATCGAGGCGAAGGCGAGGCCCGCGAGCGCCACGCGCCGCCAGTCGGCGCCGGGCGCGGTGAGCGCGATAAAACCGGCAAAAGCCGCGCAGAGCGCCGCGACGTGATGCGGCACCCACATCACGCTGTTGAACCAGGAGGTGACCTGCTCGTCCCAGTCGCTGAAATGCAGGAAGAGAAAGTCCGCGCTTCCCTCGCCCGCGACATAGACCGTCATGAGCGGCAGGAAATCGAGGCCCGTCGCAAAGAGCAACGCCAGCAGCAGCGCATTGCGCGCGCGGGGCCGCGTCTCCGCGGTTCCAACAGCCGTTTCGGCGCCGCTCTGCGCAAGCGCCGCCTGGGCGAGCGCGAACAGCGCGAAACCGATCAGCGGCGCGCAGGCGTAGACGGCGTGGCGCGCGGCAATGCCGAGCGGCGCGCCGACGACGGCGACCGCGGCGGGCAAGGTGTAGAAGAGGTAGTAATAGGACATCCCCCGGGCCGGATCGTAAAAGGTCGGGCTCCAGGGAGGCGCGCCGGACTGCGCCAGCGACCAGGTCGCCGCGGCGTGCTTCACATAATCGACAGCGAGCAGCGAATGCTGCAGCGTGCCGACGCCCGGCATGTCCACGAGGAGCGCCGTGGCAAAGACGATCCAAAACAGCGCGACGCCGATCCAGGCGGGATGCAGCCGCGAGCTCGTCACGCCCGGCCGCGCCAGCGCTGCCCAGCCCAGTGCGGCAAGCGCCAAGGCGGCGATCGTCATCGATTCGGGCCCGAGGCGGGCGGCGAGATTAAGGATCACGGGGACGCAGCCGAAGCCGCAGATCAGCGACAGGCCCAGACGCTCGAGCCGCGAGCCTTCGACGAAGCCGGGGAAACGTAGCCGATCGGCGATGGCCGCGCCGGCGCCGCTGACGATAAGCGACAGGAGCGCGAAGGCTTCGAGGGTGGCGCGAATTTCACTTAAGGCGATGCCCATGCGCGCCCCGAAACGTCCTGTTTTTCCGATGGTTCGCGCGCACTATGCGGGCGACAGCTTAAGGCCCTGTTTATCGGCGCAAGCCGGGGCGGCTACCGTAAAGCTCCCGCGTTAACCATGTTGAGGGACGGCGGCGGCGGGCGGCAAGATCACCGAGCCTCGCACACACTCGACGGGCCGGCGCCGGAATGAGACGGTTTCCTTAACAGCCGATCGTTTTCCTTCTCGGGCGACAGAACGCGTTCCAGTGCGGCCGCGCTACATTTTGCGCTCCTGCCGAGTGGCGCCACAAGATCTGAACAGAACCAACCAGCAACCAGCCAGAGAAGCGATTCGTACTTGCTGCGTTCCCGCTTTCCCCGGCTGGTTAATTGGCCCGCCAAAAAGCGGCTCGTTTCGAGGGTTGACAGAAGCGGCCCCGCGAGTCCCGCCGACCGTACGATCTTGCGGACGGAACCGAAACTAATATCTACCATGTCTGGGTCGCACTTAGGCAGGTCACACCATATCTTGTTGGAACGAAGCGTGACTCGGGGCGAGTCAGCGATTCGGCCGCGATTCGTTCGCCGGCTGTTCAGAAGGTGAATTCGCGCTCCGTCGAAAGTTCCGTTATGAGACGGCCGCGCCGGCGATGACGGCGCCCGGGGTCAGAAAAAAGAAAAGCGACAAATCCTCATGCCGCCGCTCCCGCCTGGAAGCCGCGCCGCCGCCCATGGGGTCGCGGCGGTGCTCGGCCCCACCAACACCGGCAAGACCCATCACGCCATCGAGCGCATGCTCTCCTTTCCGACGGGGATCATCGGCCTGCCACTGCGGTTGCTGGCGCGCGAGGTCTATGGCCGCGTGGTCGCGAAAGTGGGCTCCGAGGCCGTCGCGCTGATCACCGGCGAAGAGAAGATCAAACCCCGCGCGCCGGCCTATTGGATCTCGACCGTCGAGGCCATGCCGCGCGACATCGACGTGGATTTCCTGGCGATCGACGAGATCCAGCTCGCCGCCGACCTCGACCGGGGGCACATTTTCACCGACCGGCTGCTGCGCTGGCGCGGTCGGCAAGAGACCCTGCTGATCGGCGCCGACACCATGGCGCCGCTCATCAACGAGCTTTTCCCTGGCGCGCCGATCTTTTCGCGCCCGCGTCTCTCGCGACTGACCTTCGCCGGCGACAAGAAAATTTCTCGCCTGCCGCCCAAGACCGCCATCGTCGCCTTCTCGGCCGAGGAGGTCTACGCCATTGCAGAATGGATCAAGCGCCAAAGGGGCGGCGCGGCGGTGGTGCTCGGGGCGCTTTCGCCGCGCACCCGCAACGCCCAGGTCGAACTCTTCCAATCGGGCGACGTGGATTACATCGTTGCGACCGACGCCATCGGCATGGGACTCAATCTCGATGTGGATCATGTGGCCTTCGCCTCCGACCGCAAATTCGACGGCTGGCGCTATCGCCGCCTCACCCCGGCGGAATTCGGCCAGATCGCCGGCCGCGCTGGTCGCCATATGAGCGACGGCGCCTTTGGGGCGACGGGCCGCTGCCCGCCTTTCGAGGAGGAGCTGATCGAGGCGCTGGAGGACCATCGCTTCGATCCCGTCCAACTCCTGCAATGGCGCAACAGCAATCTCGACTTCTCGTCGATCCAGGCGCTGTCCCATTCGCTGGACAAGACGCCGGACCAT
The DNA here is from genome assembly GCF_027925385.1 of Methylocystis iwaonis. Taxonomy (NCBI): domain Bacteria; kingdom Pseudomonadati; phylum Pseudomonadota; class Alphaproteobacteria; order Hyphomicrobiales; family Methylocystaceae; genus Methylocystis; species Methylocystis iwaonis. Next base: position 350,016 of record NZ_AP027142.1, on the reverse strand, counting down.
CCGCGCTTCACCCGCGCGCCCATCGCCGTCGACCAGTTGACCCTGGAGGCGGCGAGCCGCGACGAAATCGCGCAGAAGAACGCCAAGACTCCGGCCGACGTCACAAGGCTCTGGGAAGCCTGTCAAATTCCCGATTATCGCAAGACCTCGCCGGCCGCCCACGCCGATCTCGCTCTGTCGGTCTTTTCTTTCATCGCAAGGCGCGGCAAAATTCCTCCCGATTGGATGGCGAAACATATCGACGCCGTCGATAGGGTCGACGGCGACATCGACACGCTGTCCAACCGGCTTGCGCAGGTCCGCACGGTCAGCTTTATCTCGAACCGTTCTGGCTGGCTCGATGACGCCGAGCATTGGCAGAGCGTCGCGCGTCGGGTAGAGGACAGCCTGTCCGACGCGCTGCACGCCCGTTTGACGCAGCGTTTCGTCGATCGCCGCACCAGCGTGCTGATGCGCCGTTTAAGAGAGAATGCGATGCTCGAAGCCGAAATCAACGCCGCCGGCGACGTGCTGGTGGAAGGCCAGCATGTCGGGAGCCTCCAGGGCTTTCGCTTCACGCCCGATCCGGGGGCGGCCGGCGAAGCCGCCAAGGCCCTGAATGCGGCGGCCCAGAAGGCCCTTGCCGGGGAGTTCGAGGCGCGCGCCACCCGCGTCTTCGACGCCGTCGACGACGCCTTCGTGCTCGGCAATGACGGCGTCATCCGCTGGCTCGGCGAGCCTGTGGCGAAAATCGCCGCCGGCGCGAGCGTGCTCACGCCCACGACCCGCATCCTCGCCGACGAGCAGCTCACCGGCGCGGCGCTGGAGAAGGTCCAGACCCGCCTCAATCTCTGGCTGGCGCAGCATGTGAAAAAGCTCCTCGGCTCGCTGGAGACGCTCGAAAAGGGCGAGGGGCTCGAGGGGGTCACGCGCGGCGTGGCCTTCCAGATCGCCGAGGATCTCGGCGTGCTGGACCGCGCCCGCGTCGCCAAGGACGTGAAGTCCTTCTCCCAGGAGGACCGCGCCGCCCTGCGCAAGCTCGGCGTGCGATTCGGCGCCTATCACATTTATCTGCCGCTGCTGCTGAAGCCGGCGCCGCGCGCTTTGGCCTCGCTCCTCTGGGCGCTGCAGCACGGCGGGCTCGACACCGTAAAGGGCCTCGAGGAAGTGCCGCATCTCGCGGCCTCGGGCCGCACCTCCTTCGCGGCCGATCCCACGATCCATAAGGGCTTCTACCGCGCCGCGGGTTTCCGCGTCTGCGGCGAGCGGGTGGTGCGCGTCGATATTCTGGAGCGCCTGGCCGATCTCATCCGCCCGGCGATCGCCTATAAGCCCGGCGTCACGGCGGGCGAGCCGCCCGCCGGCGCGGCCGATGGCGAGGGGTTCGTCGTCACCGTCGCCATGACCTCGCTCACCGGCTGCTCGGGCGAGGCTTTCTCTTCGATTCTGAAGTCGCTCGGCTATGCCTCCGCGCAGCGCCCGGGTCCAGCGATCACCGTGCCGCTGATTCCGGCCGCCTCGACCGAGCCGATCGCGCCAAAGCCGGCGGGCGAGGAAGAAACCGCGGCGGAGACCGCGAGCGAAACCACTGCCGAGACTGCGCCGCCTGAGACGCCCGCGGAGCCCGTCGCCGAAGCCCCGGTGGAAGCGGCCGTCGACGTCGTCGCTGAAACCGCCGCCATCGAGGCGCCGGCAGAGGCGACCGCGGTCGAAGCAACCGCCGAGGCGCCCGCCGCCGCGGAAGGAGCCCCGCCGGAAGCGCCCGCGACGATCGAAGTCTGGGCGCCGCAGCGCCACGCCCATGCCGGCCCGCGCCGTCATCAAGGCGCGCCTCAGCGCGGACCGCGCGAAGGCGGCGCCGAGGGCGAACGCCGCCCGCCCCGCCGCGACCGTCCGCGCCAGCCGGATGGCGCCGCCACGGCCGAAGGCGCTCCCCGCCCCGCCGGCAAGCCGCATTTCGACAAGCCGCGCTTCGACAAGCCGCGGCCGGACCGGGGCCCGCGCGACGACAGGCGCGGCCGGCCGGGCGGCGGTTTCGCGGCTCCCGAGAGACGCGAGCGCCAGCCCGACCCGGATTCGCCCTTCGCAAAGCTCGCGGCATTGAAGGCGGAGCTCGAGAAAAAGGGGAAAGCCTAAAAATCGAGTAGCTGGACTCCAGCCAAATTCTTGACAATAAGTAAGCGGAATGAGCTTTTCGCTCTCGGCGACACAGAGCCTTGTGCAAAATTTTGAAGAGGGCTGGCGCTTTCTTCTTCTCATCTGCTTAACCTAACGGTGAAGAGCGGTTTTCGGCTGCAGTCGAAGCAGCCGAAAACCGTCGGGCCGGAGAAGGACTGAATGATTAAAATTCTTCCTGTGATTATGTGCGGGGGCTCCGGAACGCGCGTCTGGCCCGAGTCGAGAGAGAGCCTTCCCAAGCAGTTTATTCCTCTCGTCGGCGAGCGTTCGACCTTCCAGACGACCATGGCGATGCTGGCCGACCCGGCGTTCGAAAAGCCGATCGTCATCTCCAACAGCGATTATCGCTTTCTGATCAGCGACCAGCTACGCGCGATCGGCGCTGAGGCCGACGTCGTGCTCGAGCCCTCGCGCCGCGATTCGGGCCCGGCGGTCGCCGTGGCGGCTGGCCTCGCCGCGCGCCGCGCGCCCGAGACGATCGTCGTCGTGCTCGCCGCCGACCATGTGGTGCGCGACCGCGCCGGCCTCGTCGCGCTGTGCAAGGAAGCCGCCGAAGCCGCGTCCGAGGGCTATATCGTCACGCTCGGCGTCAAGCCCGACCACCCGGCGACCGGCTACGGCTATCTGCGGCCTGGCGCGCCGCTGCACGAGGGAAGCGAGGTCCTCAAGCTCGACGCCTTCGTGGAAAAGCCGGATCGCGAGACGGCGCAGCGCTATATCGACGCCGGCTATTTCTGGAACAGCGGCAATTTTATCTTCCGCGCCGACGTCATGCAGGCCGAGATCGCCCATTTCGAGCCCACGATTGCCGAAGCCGCCGAGGCGGCGATCGACGGCGCGGCCCGCGATCTCGATTTCTGCGTGCTGAACGCCGAAGCCTTCGCCCGCGCGCCCAAGAAATCTATCGACTACGCCGTGATGGAGAAGACCGAGAAGGCGGCGCTGATTCCCGCCGACATCGGCTGGTCGGACGTCGGCACCTGGCGCGCCGTCTGGGAATTGTCGGAGCGCGACGAGAAGGGCAATTCGGTGCGCGGCCATGGCGTGGTGATGGACGCCAAAAATGTCCATGTACGCTCCGAGGAGGCGCTGACCACAGTCGTGGGCGTCGACGACGTCATCGTTGTGACGACGCAGGACGCAGTGCTGGTTCTCAACCATGAGCACGGCGACAGGGTGAAACATCTCGTCGACGAGCTGAAGACGCAGAACCGCCGCGAGGCGGCGGCGCATAAGCGCATCTTCCGTCCCTGGGGCTATTATCAGTCGATCGACGAGGGCCAGCGCTATCAGGTGAAGCGCATCGTGGTGAAGCCGGGCGAGCGCCTGTCATTGCAAAAGCATTTCCACCGCGCCGAACATTGGATCGTGGTGCGCGGCACGGCCGAGGTCGGCCGCGACGACGAAGTCCATCTCGTGCACGAGAATGAGTCGATCTATCTGCCGATCGGCTGCAAGCACCGCCTGATCAACCCCGGCAAGATCGATTTGGAGCTGATCGAGGTGCAGACCGGCTCCTATCTCGGCGAGGACGACATCGTCCGATTCCAGGACGTGTATAATCGGGGCTAAAAGGACCGCGCGCCTTCGGGCGCGCATCCAAGCCAGGCGAGCCTGAAGGCTCGCGGTCCGAGAGGCTGCATTGTCCGATACGCTCGTCAAAATCTGCGGCCTCTCATCCCCCGAGACGCTGCTCGCGGCCGTCTCCGCCGGCGCTGACATGGCGGGCTTTGTCTTCTTCGAGAAAAGCCCGCGCCATATCGATCTCGAAACGGCGCGGACACTGGGGGCGCTGGGCTCGGGGCGCATTCGCAAAGTAGCGCTGACGGTCGACGCCACGGACGACGCGCTCCAAGCAGTCATCGACAACCTCGAGCCCGACCTTCTGCAATTGCATGGGCGTGAAACCCCGGCGCGCGTCGCCGCGGTGAAGGCCTGCTTCGGCCTTCCGGTGATCAAGGCGATCGGCGTCGCGACCGCCGAGGATGTTGCGGCCGCGCAATCTTACGAGGACGTCGCGGATATTCTGTTGTTCGACGCCAAGCCGGCGCCGGGCGCTGCGGTTCCCGGCGGCGCAGGGGTCGCCTTCGACTGGGATTTGCTGCGCAACATAAGCGCCGCAAACTGGATGCTCTCCGGGGGGTTGGACGCAGAAAATGTAAGGGAAGCCCTGCGCCACACCAATGCGCCGGCGGTAGATGTGTCATCCGGCGTCGAGCGGGAGAGAGGCGTAAAGGACGCGGGGAAGATTGCAAAATTTTTGCTGGAGGTCCGGGTTTTTGATGGTCTTCTCCGCTAAGGGATCGCTTTACTTGAGCGCATTTCCTGAATTTTGCGCCAGGCAATCGAGGTATTTTTGCGAGGCGAATCATGTCTGAGTGCATCGAGTCTGAAATTGCAGCAAATGAGCACGGCATCGCCACTTGCCACGAACGGATGAAAAACGGCGAATTGCGCTTTCGGCTGAGAAAGTTAGACGGCACTGCGTACATTCGAACTGAGTCGACGGAAGGTGGCTGGCAAGAAAGTCACTATCATAAGGAGGTATTAGAGACATATATCGTCCAAAATGGGTGGATAGTTTACGCTGAACTGCGAGACGATCGCATCATACTATCAAAATATGCGGATGATCAGATATTCACCACAAGTCCTGGTATAATTCATAATGTATATCTTTCGCCAGGAGCGACCATCCATACTGTCAAACACGGCAAGTGCTCACACCCAGATCGGAACACGGACGATCTAACGAAAATATTCGACGAAAAGATACGTGGCACTTCTATCGAAGAGTTAATCGAAATCCGAGTCAGAGAACCGATTTTAGACGTTAAGATCCAAAAATATAATGAAGAATATAGACACTTCGACAATTTGATATGGCAGCTTCCTAATTGGAGCACCGCCACATTCGCGCTATCAGTTGCCGGAATCAGCTACATATACCAGAGCGAAAATCCCCTTGGCCTATCGAAAATACTTTACCTATCTAAAGAACTTATGGCAGCAACTCTCTTGGTGCTGACATCATCTATCTTGTTAGTGTATTCTCATGCACTATTTAGATTTAGATTCCACCAATCTCGCTTAAAAGCATATCGGCAAACATCTTGGTGGATGTCCGCATCGACGTGGCTAAATATTTTGATAACTGCCGAAGCTGCGTTTTTAGTTTTATTAACACTAGGTATTCTCAGGGTAAATATATTGATCGCAGCAATCGTTCTTTCCCCTCTCCTTATTGGGATAATTATCACCCGAGAACACAAAATTAGGTTCCGACTGGACGATAAATGATGGCCTGCCGTGAAAACCGCCACAGTAAGCCGGGACTTCCTCGGACAACAGCAATTGTTTAAGACGAGGCAGAATTCCGACCTGCAAGGATCGACCGCAAAGAGGAACCGCTCCGTGACCAAGCCGCTTCCCAATTCCTTCCGCGCCGGCCCGGACGAGAATGGCCGTTTTGGCATTTTCGGCGGCCGCTTCGTCGCCGAGACGCTGATGCCGCTCGTGCTCGATCTGGAGCGCGCCTATGACGAAGCCAGGAACGATCCCGCCTTCCACGCGGAGCTCGCGCATCTTCACACGCATTATGTCGGGCGCCCCTCGCCGCTCTATTTCGCCGAACGCCTGACCGAGCATGTCCGCCAGAATGCGGAGGAGGGAAAAGGCGCGAAGATTTACTTCAAGCGCGAAGAGCTGAACCACACAGGCTCCCATAAGATCAACAATGTGCTGGGGCAGATTCTGCTCGCCAAGCGCATGGGCAAGAAGCGCATCATCGCCGAGACGGGCGCCGGCCAGCATGGCGTCGCCACGGCTACGGCCTGCGCGCGCTTCGGGCTCGAATGCGTCGTCTACATGGGCGCCGTCGACGTCGAGCGGCAAAAGCCGAACGTCTTCCGCATGAAAATGCTGGGCGCCACGGTGAATCCGGTGCAATCCGGCGCACGCACGCTGAAGGACGCGATGAATGAGGCGTTGCGCGATTGGGTGACCAACGTCTCCAACACTTTCTATTGCATCGGCACGGCCGCCGGTCCGCATCCCTATCCGGGCATGGTGCGCGATTTCCAGTCGATCATCGGCAATGAGACGCGCGCGCAAATGCAGGAGGCGGAAGGGCGCTTGCCCGATTCGCTCGTCGCCTGCATCGGCGGCGGCTCCAACGCCATCGGCCTGTTCCACCCCTTCCTCGACGATCGCGACGTCGAGATTTACGGCGTCGAGGCGGCCGGGCATGGCGTCTCTGTGCCCAACGGCCATGCGGCGTCGATCGCCGGCGGCAGGCCGGGCGTGCTGCACGGCAACCGCACTTATCTGCTCATGGACGACGACGGGCAGATTCTCGAAGGCCACTCAATCTCGGCGGGCCTGGATTATCCCGGCGTCGGCCCGGAGCATAGCTGGCTGCATCAGACCGGCCGCGTGACATATCTCAACGCCACGGATAAGGAGGCGCTCGCCGCCTTCCAGATCTGCTCGAAACTGGAGGGCATCATCCCGGCGCTGGAGCCCTCGCACGCCATCGCGAAAGTGCTCGAGCTGGCGCCACAAAAGCCGCAGGACCATCTGATGGTGATGAATCTGAGCGGTCGCGGCGACAAGGATATCTTCACGGTCGCGGAGGTTCTCGGCGAGATGTGACCCGTCATTCCCGACGCTCGCTTCGCGAGCGATCGGGAATCCAGAGCAGCATTAGGCTATTTTGGCTCTGGATTCCCGGTCGGGCTTTCAGCCCGCGGGGAATGACACGTCCCACCGCGCGCTGTCCAAGCGGCAATGGTTTGAGGCGCATTTCGCCCTCGTCCATCCCAAGGATGAGGGCGAGCCGTTACTGCACAGGCTCTTCCGGCTCGCTGAGACCGAAGAGGCGGTTACCTGTTCTGCGAATCGCCGGCAGGCGCGGATCGTCGGGGTCCTCCAGCAGCCATTGCGCGCCGACGACCGCGCAATATTGCACGAAGGCGAAGGACATCGGATCGTCGATGTCCGGGCGCATATGCGTCAGCAGGCACGCAAGCCCCTCGATCCGCGCGCAGTCGACCTGGTTCAATATTTCGCGCACGATCGGCTCGCTCGCCGCGAGACGACGGATTTCACGCTCGAAGCGGAAATCGAGCTCGAAAGGCTGCTCGCGCATCAGCGCGCGGACCTCAGCTTGCGATTGCGCGGCCTCATAGCGCTTGCCGGCGATTTCGATCACCTGCGTACGCCAGCGCTCCATCATGGCGTGCAGGAAGGCGTCGCGGTCTTCGAAATGGTGGTAGAAGCTACCGCGCGTGCGCCGCGCCGCTGCTGTGAGGCGGTCGATCGTCAGCGCCGCCGGGCCTTCTTCCGCCAGCAGCTTTGCGCCGAGCGCCAGCCAGTCTTCCTTCTTGAAACGACTCATAGGGTTAGGCTCGCACAGCGCGCGGCTCTTGCCAAAAACATACTATAAGGTATGGTATTGCCATTATCGATTCATCAGGGGCGACCCGCGATGCTTCACGATCCTGATTTTATGCCTTTCACCCCCAATGAGCGTCCGAGTTTTCGCTCGACCCAGCGTAACTTCCTCGAAAACTGGCCGCCAGCGGCGTATCGGGAGGGATTCTGGTCGTTGCGCGGCATTTGGCCGATCGTGCCGAAAACCATCTATCTGACGGACCCGGCCCTCGTTGAAGAAATGCTGCTCACGCGCGCGGAATTTTTCCAACGCGACGTGATGACAATTCAGGCGCTTTCAGGAGCAATCAACAAGGGTTCGTTGTTTTTTTCTGAGGGCGCCGATTGGAAATGGCAACGGCGCGCTTTGGCGCCGGCGTTCCGGCACGAAAATCTTCTGGCGCTGACGCCAATCTTCGCGCGCTGCGCGGGGGAGCTTTGCCAAGCCTGGCGCCGAGAACGGCCGACCGCGCCGATCGACGCCATGAAAGCGATGTCGGAAGTCACTTTCTCCATCATCGAAAGCGCCGTTCTCGGCGCGCAGGGGACATTCGACCGCGAGCGGTTTCTCACCGCGCTCACGCGGGCGCTTTCAGGCGTCAGTTGGCAGCGCATATTGGCGCTGCTCAGCCTTCCGAACTGGCTGCCTTTTCCGGGATCGTCGCAGATCAACCGGGACATGCGCTACCTCTATGACGAAACCGCGCGGATCGTCGCCGCGCGCCGCGCCACCCGCGCCCATACGCCCGCCATCGTCGATCTGATGCTCAATGCCACCGACCCCGAGAGCGGCAGAACGATGACGGATTCTGAGCTTATCGGCAATCTCTACGGCCTGATGGTCGCCGGACACGAAACCTCCGCCGTGGCGCTCGGCTGGAGCCTATGGCTGCTCGCAAAGGACCAAGCGTCTCAGGAACGGCTGCGCGCGGAGGTCCAAGAGATCGCCGGCGCCGACGACATCGGGCCGGAGACGGTCGAGAGGCTGCAATTCACCAAACAGGTCGTTCAGGAGGCGATGCGCCTCTTTCCGCCCGCCGCCGCCATCGGCCGCCAGCCTCGGGAAGATACGACGCTCGGCCCGCATAAGGTTCTCAAAAAGGAGCCGATCTTTGTTGCGATCTGGGCGCTGCATCGTCACGAGAAATTATGGGACCAGCCGAACGCCTTCGATCCTGACCGTTTCACGCCCGAAAAGGCCAAGGCGCGCCACCGTTGCGCCTATTTGCCCTTCGGCGCGGGCCCGCGCATCTGCATCGGGATGAGCTTCGCGATGCTGGAGATGACTGCCATTCTCGCGACGCTCGTTCGTGATTTTCGTTTCACGACGGTCGAAGGCCATCGGCTGGAGCTTGCCCCTGACTTTACGACGCGGCCAAGGGGAGGCCTGCCGCTGTGGGTGGCGCCGGTTTGATCGGGGGCTCTAGATCCGTTTGATTAGTTCGGCGTCATTCCCGACGCTCGCGCAGCGAGCGATCGGGAATCCAGAGCAAAACCAGCGCTTTTTGGGCTCTGGATTCCCGGTCGGGCGTTCAGCCCGCCGGGAATGACAAGTCCCCATGCGAGCTATTCAAACGGAAATGATATGAGACCCACCACCAGAATATCCTCCTGCGCCTGCGGGCGCGTCCGTTGCGAAGCCGTCGGCGAGCCGATCCTGAGCGCGGTCTGCTATTGCGCGGATTGCCAGGAAGGCGGCCGGCGGATCGAAGCGCTCCCCAACGCCGCGCCGGTCCGCGACCCCGACGGCGGCACGCCTTATTTGACCTACCGCGATGATCGATTCCGTTGCGTCTCCGGCGCCGATCTTCTCGAAGAGCATCGGCTGAAACCCAATTCGCCGACGCGAAGGATGGTCGCTTCCTGCTGCAACTCCGGCATGTTCGTGAAATTCGACCCGGGGTTCTGGGTCTCGACCTATCGGCTCCGTTATGACGGCAACCCGCCGCCGATCGAAATGAGAACCCAAACGCGCCGCCGAAAGTCGGAAATGGAATTGCCATCCGACGCGCCGAGCTATCGGGGATTTCCCTTGAGGCTCTTTTTGAAATTGGGCGCGGCGAGAATCGCGATGCTGACCGGACATTAGGGCGGCGAAGCCGAGATTTGCGGATACCCCTTCCAGTTGCGTCCCGGGCGAAATGGCGGCATGTAGGGCGCAAATTTTTCCACAGGCCGCGCCCTCAACGGGCCCTATTCCAGACAGGAAAGAAATGACCGCAGCCGTCGCGACGAAACTCGATCCCCAAAGCTGGCTCGCCAACGCCAAGGAGGCGCTCGTCGCCGTCGAGACGCTCTATAATGACGCGCTCGCCAGCGTGCGCGCCCGCGTGACGAAGGACGGCAAGCTTTCCAACGAGCTGATCGAAGCCGACCAGCACGCCGCCCACGGCCTCTCCTGGTTCGCGACCTATGTGCAGGGCCTCAAGGAACTCATCGACTACGCCGAGCGCCTCTCGGCCGAGGGCGCCTATGGCGAGACGGAAGAGCTACTGAACCAGATCGGCTACGCCGAGCTGCTCGCCCAGGTCTATGGCGGCATTCCGATGAGCCAGGGCGAATTCGTCCGCCTCTCGGATTTCGGCCTTTCCTCGGCCAAGGTCGCCGCCGCGCGCCCGGCCTGCGTCGACGCGCTCATCCTCTCCGGCAACACGCCGGCGAACCGCGCCCGCCTCGCCGAGCTGATCGACCATCATTCGGCGGCCGAAACTGTCGGCGCCTCCGGTCTCGACGAGACTCTGGAAGCCATCCGCAGCGAGATGCGCAAATTCGCCGCCGACAATGTCGTGCCCTTCGCCCATGAGTGGCATTCCAAGAACGCCTATATTCCGCTGGAGGTGATCGGCGGCCTTGCGGAGCTGGGCGTCTTCGGCCTCACCATCCCTGAGGAATATGGCGGCTCGGGCATGGGCAAGATCGCCATGTGCGTCGTCTCCGAGGAGCTGTCACGCGCTTATATCGGCGTCGGCTCGCTCGGCACCCGCTCCGAGATCGCAGGCGAACTTATTCTCGTGGGCGGCACGGAAGCGCAGAAGCAGAAATATCTGCCGGGCATCGCGGCCGGCGAAATCCTGCCGACGGCGGTCTTCACCGAGCCGAACAACGGCTCCGACCTTGCGAACCTGCGCACCCGCGCCGTGCGCGAGGGCGACGTCTATAAGGTCACCGGCAACAAGACCTGGATCACCCATCCGGTCCGCGCCGACATCATGATGCTGCTGACGCGCACCAATCCGAACGAGAAGGGCTACAGGGGCCTCTCCATGTTCGTTGCCGAAAAGCCGCGCGGCACGGATGAAAATCCCTTCCCCGCGAACGGCATGACCGGCGGCGAGATCGAGGTGCTCGGCTATCGCGGCATGAAGGAGTTCGAGATCGGCTTCGATAATTTCGAGGTGCCGGCCGAAAACCTGCTCGGCGGCGAGGAGGGCAAGGGCTTCAAGCATCTCATGGAGACCTTCGAATCCGCCCGCATCCAGACCGCCGCCCGCGCCCTAGGCGTCGCTCAATGCGCCCTCGACCTCGGCCTGAAATACGCCAAGGAGCGCATCCAGTTCGGCAAGCCCTTGTTCGCCTTCCCGCGCGTCTTCAACAAGATCGTGTCGATGGCGGTGGAGGTTCACATCGCCCGCCAGATCACCTATTTCGCCGCGCGCGAGAAGGACGAGGGCAAGCGCTGCGACCTCGAAGCCGGCATGGCGAAGCTGCTCGGCGCCCGCGTGGCCTGGGCGGCGGCGGACAACGCCCTGCAGATTCACGGCGGCAACGGCTTCGCGCTGGAATATCCGGTCTCCCGCGTCCTCTGCGACGCGCGCATCCTCAACATCTTCGAGGGCGCGGCGGAGATTCAGGCGCAGGTCATCGCGCGGCGCCTGCTGGAGGGCTGACGCCCTCTCCTTTGGGTCTTTGTCATTCCCGGCGGGCTGAAAGCCCGACTGGGAATCCAGAGCCACAGAGCGCTGGTTTTGCCCTGGATTCCCGATCGCCCGCAGTGCGGGCGTCGGGAATGACAACGAATGGAACGCTATTTGCGGGGTCCCTTACGGGGCCCCGTTTTTTGTTGGCTTGCCGACAGCTTTGTCGGCTCGCTGTCGCACGCTCTGCTCAATGTTTTTGCAGTGCGACAACATGGCGCGGAGCCTTGTTATCCTTCGGGATAGCTTTTCGAGGCAGGTTGGAATTTACTCTGGCGAAAGCTTCTCGGCGCAATATATGTTGCAACGCACAAGCACGGCGACATACATGAGCTAGAGGTCGGCGCGTCCACGAGCGGGAAAGGTTTTTCCGGCACGATGATGACGGGCCAAGGAGGTTACGATGTTGGAAGCAGTCAAAACATATCTCCAGGATTGGTCGGACGCCTGCGAATACGCGAATGAATGCGCCCCGGACCTCTCCTTCCTGGGCAATGGCGAGCCCTTCACGGCGCTGCTGTTCGTCGCGGCCGTCTGCTATCTCGCCTGGGCGGTAAATGAGGCCGGCATCAAGCGCCGCGTGGCCGCGCTTGCGGGCGTCGCGCCCCAGGCCGCTGGCGATCTGAAGGCGGTTGTCGAAAAGCTGACGCCGGCCCCGGCGGCGGCCCCTGAGAAGCTCGCCGCCTGATATACTTGAGACGTGGGTGGGCGCGTCCTTTCGACGCGCCACGGCCACGCTTGCTCTCCCCTCCTCCAGCCGCCACATCCAAGGCGTGAGCTTTTGTGAGCGAGGGACGCTATGAGCGCAGTTGCTGTCCATAATGGCGCGTGGGTTCTGATCGGCGATGGCCGACGCGCGCTATTCTTCTCCAACCACGGCGACGCCGAGATTCTCGATCTGCGCGTGATCGAAACGCGCGTCGAAGAGAATCCGCCGACCCGCGAGCAGGGATCGGACGCCCCGGGTCGCGCCTTCGCCGCCGCCGGCTCTCATGCGCGCAGCGGCATGGGGAATGTGGACTGGCATGAGCTCGAAGAAGAGCGCTTCGCCCGCGCCATGGCCGACCGCATCAACGCCGCCGCCGAAAGCGGCGAGCTGAAAGAAATCGTCATCGTCGCCCCGCCCCGCACACTGGGCGAAATCCGCAAGGATCTGAGCGCCAAGGCGCAGAGCAAGGTTGCGGGCGAGCTGGACAAGGATTTGACCAAGCACCCGCTCCCGGAAATCGAGAAGGCCCTGGCGCTGAAGCCGCAGGCTTGAGCCGACGTCTTCACGCATTGCAGAACCGTCATGGCCAGGACAAGCCCGGCCATGACGAGGTAGGTTGCCCCTTACGGCAAGGGCGGCCCCGGAAACGGGGTCGTGGGCGGGTTGCAGCCCCACCACTACGTTGCGGCGCGAACCCACCCGGCGGCCTTCGACCACCGACCTCCCCGTAAAGGGGAGGTCTTTGGCGCCCACCGCCGAAGGCTTGCTATTCCCGAGAGCAGCTTACTTCTTCTTGTTGTAAGCCTCGACCACGTCCTCGACCGTATGCAGGCCGGGCTCGGGGGCGTTCACCAGCACCGCCATGTTGCCGGGGGCGTGCTCGTTCTTCCACATCTTCATATGCGCCAGCGGGATCTTGTCCCAGGCGAAGACCTCCGACATGCAGGGGTCGACGCGGCGGTCGATCACGAACTGGTTGGCGGCGGCCGCCTGTTTCAGATGCGCGAAATGCGAGCCCTGGATGCGCTTCTGGCGCATCCACACATAGCGGGCGTCGAAGGTGATGTTGAAGCCCGAGGTGCCGGCGCAGAACACCACCATGCCGCCGCGCTTGGCGACGAGGCAGGAGACCGGGAAGGTCGCTTCGCCGGGATGCTCGAAGACGATGTCGACGTCCTTCTTGCCGGTGATGTCCCAGATCGCCTTGCCGAACTTACGCGCTTCCTTGGTCCACTCGACATATTCGGGCGAGTTGACCTTGGGCATCTGGCCCCAGCACTTGAAATCCTTGCGGTTGATCACGCCCTTCGCGCCGAGCGACATAACGTAATCGCGCTTGGATTCGTCCGAGATCACGCCGATGGCGTTGGCGCCCGACGCCGCGCAGATCTGCACGGCGAAGACGCCGAGGCCGCCCGAGGCGCCCCACACCAGCACATTGTGGCCGGGCTTCAGCTCATGCGGCTCATGGCCGAAGAGCATGCGATAAGCGGTGGCGAGCGTCAGCGTGTAGCAGGCCGATTCTTCCCAGGTGAGATGCTTGGGGCGCTGCATGAGCTGGCGGTCCTGCACGCGGCAGAACTGGGCGAAGGAGCCGTCCGGCGTCTCATAGCCCCAGATGCGCTGCGAGGCGGAGAACATCGGATCGCCGCCGTTGCACTCCTCATCGTCGCCGTCGTCCTGATTGCAGTGGACGATGACCTCGTCGCCGACCTTCCAGCGCTTCACCTTGGAGCCGACGGCCCAGACGATGCCCGCCGCGTCGGAACCGGCGATGTGATAGGGGTGCTTGTGCGCGTCGAGGACCGAGATCGGCTCGCCGAGCGCCGCCCAGACGCCGTTGTAATTGACGCCGGCCGCCATCACGAGAACGAGCACGTCATGGCTGTCGAGCTCCCAGGTCGGCACGACCTCGAGCTGCATCGCCTGATCCGGCGGGCCGTGACGCTCCTTGCGCACCACCCAGGCGTACATGTTCTTGGGAACATGGCCGAGCGGCGGAATTTCACCCAACTCGTAGAGATCTTTTTTATCGGTCAACGTCGCGTCTCCTCGGGCGCTTCTTTCATCTCGGCGGCCCGTCGGTCGAATTTCCTCAGAGCGAATTCCGAAAAAGTTGCAGACTTTTTCGATCGGAATTCGCTCCAAAACGCCTATTGGCGCGAATTCTAATCGCTCGAACGGTCGTTCGAGCGGAAAGCGCGCCAAGGATGACGGCCTCTTCGCGGTCGCCGTCCCGCCGGGCGCATTCATATACGGGGAATTCTTTGGGGTGAAGCTCCCCTTAAAGCGCCGTTCAGAGACTTAACTAAGGCGATCCGACGCCCGCCCCAGCTTGCGGGCGCGCGGCCGACGCATAATTCTGGACATCGGGGCAGATTGGGCGCGGGGCGAAGGCTTTTCGAAAGGCGTGCGTCATGAGCGACACCCAGGTATCCGCGCTCGATCACACGGTCCAGCTCACCAATGTCTGGCTCAAGAGCCTCGCCGAGGACCACAAGCTGGGCGACCGGCCGCACGCCTATAGCGCGCTGCGCGCCGTGCTCCATGCGCTGCGCGATCGGCTGACGCCAGAGCAGGCGATGCATCTTGGCGCGCAGCTCCCCATGCTGGTGCGCGGGCTTTACTTCGAAGGCTATCGGCTCGCCGACAAGCCGGACGTCCAACGCCGGATCGAGCAATTCGAGGAGCGGATCGCCATCGAGCTGCCACCGGGCTTCCCCGTCGACGTGGCCACGGCGGCGCGGGGGGTCTTCGAGGTCTTGTGGCGGGAGCTGGATTTCAACGAAACCGCGAAGGTCGTGTCTGACCTGCCGATGCCGCTGCGGGAGCTATGGCCGGAGGAGGCCCAGAAGCAGGCGAAGGCGCGGTCGGAGGAGTGAAAGGCGTTCACGGCGCTGCGTCTAAGGCGTGACTTGTCAAAACGCCCCTCTGTGCTATCGCAGCGGCGAGGAGGAGCCAAATGAACGACAAGTCTGCCGAGAAGACCCGGAACGCTGGCCGCGATAAGCCCTGGATGTTCCGCACCTACGCCGGTCACTCGACCGCCGAGGCGTCGAACCGGCTCTATCGCTCCAATCTCGCCAAGGGCCAGACGGGCCTCTCCATCGCCTTCGACCTGCCGACCCAGACCGGCTACGATAGCGACCACATCCTCTCGCGCGGCGAGGTCGGCAAGGTCGGCGTGCCGGTCTCGCATCTGGGCGACATGCGCGCGCTCTTCGACGGCATTCCTCTGGCCGAGATGAACACGTCGATGACCATCAACGCCACAGCCGTGTGGCTGATGGCGCTTTACATTGCGGCCGCTGAAGAACAAGGCGCGCCGCGCGTAAAGCTGCAGGGCACGACGCAGAACGACATCATCAAGGAATATCTGTCGCGCGGTTCTTATGTCTTCCCGCCGAAGCAGTCGCTGCGCCTGACGCAGGACCTCATTCTCTTCACCACGAAGGAATGCCCCAAATTCAACCCGATGAACGTCTGCTCCTACCATCTGCAGGAAGCGGGCGCGACGCCGGCCCAGGAGCTCGCCTATGCGCTGGCCACCGCCGTGGCCATCCTCGACGGCGTGAAGGCCGCCGGCCTTTCCGAGGCGGACTTCGGCCAGGTCGTCGGCCGCATTTCCTTCTTCGTCAACGCCGGCATGCGCTTCGTCACGGAACTCTCCAAGATGCGCGCCTTCACCGAGCTGTGGGAGGAGATTACCCGCGACCGCTATGGCGTGAAGGATGAGAAGCTGCGCCGCTTCCGCTATGGCGTGCAGGTCAATTCGCTTGGCCTGACCGAGCAGCAGCCGGAAAACAACGTCTATCGCATTCTCATCGAAATGCTGGCGGTGGTTCTCTCCAAGAACGCCCGCGCCCGCGCCGTGCAGCTTCCGGCCTGGAACGAGGCGCTCGGCCTGCCGCGTCCCTTCGATCAGCAATGGTCGCTGCGCATGCAGCAGATCATGGCCTATGAGACTGACCTTCTGGAATATGGCGACATCTTCGACGGCAATCCCGAGATCGCCCGCAAGGTCGCCGAGCTGAAGGAAGAGGCCAAGGCCGAGCTGAAGAAGATCGACGCGCTGGGCGGCGCGGCGGCGGCGGTCGAGATTGGCTACATGAAATCGAAGCTCGTCGAATCCAACACCGCGCGTCTCGAGGCGATCGAGGCGGGCGAGCAGACTGTCGTCGGCGTCAACAAATTCACCTCGACCGAGCCGTCGCCGCTCGCCACGGGCGAAGATTCGATCATGGTCGTGCCGGAGGGTGTAGAGACCGAGCAGATCGCACGGCTGAACGCCTGGCGCGAGGCCCGCGACAACAAGGCGGCGCAGGCCGCCATCGACGAGCTTGTCCGCGCCGCCAAGGAAGGCCGCAACATGGTCGAGCCGTCGATCGCCGCCGCAAAGGCGGGCGTGACGACCGGCGAATGGGGCAATGTGCTGCGCGGCGTCTTCGGCGAATATCGCGCGCCGACGGGCGTCTCCTCCACTGCGCGCCAGGTCGGCGGCCAGCTCGACGCGGTGCGCGGCGAGGTCGAGCGCGTCTCGCAGAAGATCGGCAAGCGCGCCAAATTCCTCGTCGGCAAGCCGGGCCTCGACGGCCATTCCAACGGCGCCGAGCAGATCGCCGTCCGCGCGCGCGACGCCGGCTTCGACGTGATTTACGCCGGCATTCGCTCTACCCCGGCCGAGCTGGTCGAGACCGCGAAGAAGGAAGGCGCGCATTGCATCGGCCTTTCCATCCTCTCCGGCTCGCATGTGACGCTCGCCCATGAGGTGATGCGGCTGATGAAGGAGGAGGGCGTTTCGGCCCCGCTGGTGGTCGGCGGCATCATCCCGCCGGCGGATGAGAAGCTCCTGCTCGAGTCGGGCGTGGCTGCGGTCTATACGCCGAAGAACTATGACCTCAACGTCATCATGACGGACCTGGCGCATATCATCGAGAAGACGGTCGCGTAAGGCCCCCTCCCCAACCCTCCCCTGCTTGCGGGTCGCGAAGCGGGGGAGGACAGGGAGGGAGTAATTTAGGCGCGCAACGAGCCCGCCGCCGCCCGCAAATCCCGCCACGCCGCCGGCTTCAGAGCCGGGCTCTTCAGCATCGAATCGAGCCCCGAGAAAACGAAAGCGCGCGCCATATGCGCGCCGCTGGCGATGTCGAACGGCTTGCCGCGCAATTTCGCGAGCGGCTCAGTGGTCGCGAGCATGACGCGCGCCGGGGCGTCGCCGAATAGCAGCAGAACCTCGGGGCGCGCCAGCTCCAGGTGGCGGCGTGCGAATGGCGCGAAAGTGGCGGCCTCGGGCGGCGTCAGATTTCGATCGCCAGGCGGGCGCCAGGGCGAGACATAGGCGAGATAGGCGCTCTCGCGATTGTGGCCGATCGCGGCGAGCATATTGTCGAGGAGCTTCGCCTGCAGGCCGCTGAAAGCTTCGCCCGTCGACTCCTCCGTCGCTCCCGGCGCCGCATCCAGAACCATCAGCCGCGCGCCGGGCGCGCCCGCGCCGAACAGAAAATGCTGCGCCATGTCGCGGAACGGCGCGTGGGGGAATTCGGCCAGCGCGGCGGCGAGGTCTTGCAGATTATTGGCGCTCGCGGCGGCGGCCTCGGCGGCGCGGACAGCCTCGTCCGGCGCGGCGATGGCGGCGACCCGTGGCCGCGCCGCTTGCGTCTCGGGGGCGATGGCGGGCGGCGGCTCGCGCCGGGCCGGCGCCGCTGGCGCCCCAACGACCGGCGCAGACGCTACGCGCGCGCTATCGGCGTAGCGATCGTGCGGCGCGTCATCAAGCGCGAGATCGACGCCGACGGCCGCATACCAATCGAGCAGGGCCAAGAGGGCGCTCGCGGGATTCTCCGGAAACTCGGCGCGCATGGCGAAAACCCTAGCGGAATCCGCGGGAGGATCAACAGAGAGATGTGACCCCGCGCATTTTGCGTAGCAGATTAGAACTCTTATAGTGTCGCAACAACAATTTTGGAAAATTTGGCCGATGCAGGAAACCATTGCGATCGCCGAGGACGAACAGGACCTGCGCGAGCTGCTCGCGGAATTTCTCTCGGGCAATGGCTACCGCGTCCTCGCGGCGGCGAGCGTCGCTGAGTTTCGCGCGATGGTCGAATTCGAAGCTGTCGATCTCGCCATATTGGACATCAACATGCCGGGCGAAGACGGGCTGTCGCTCGCGCGGTGGCTCAACGCCCGCGGCTCCACGAGCATTATCTTCGCGACGGCGGTCGCTTCGGCCATCGACCGCATCGTCGGGCTCGAGTCCGGCGCCGACGATTATATCACTAAGCCCTATCATATGCGGGAAATGCTGGCGCGCATACGCGGCCTGTTGCGACGTCGCAAGATGGCGCGCGCCGCGCTCGCCGGCAAAAGACTGGCGGCCATCGCTTCGATCGACATCGTCGGCTACACGCTTTTGATCCAGACCGACGAGCAGAACGGACTTGCGCTCACCGATCGTTTTTTTCGGGACGTGGTCACGCAATCGCTTCCACGCCGCGCGGGAAATCTGTTCAAAATGCTGGGCGACGGCGCGCTCATCGACTTCCCGAGCGTGCAGAACGCCGTCGAATGGGCCCTGGAGTGCCAGACGGAAACGCGCGCCTACGCCGCCGCCCATGGGCAGGCGCAATCGCTGCGGCTGCGCATTGGCGTCGCCGTCGGCGATGTCGTTGTTCGTAACGGAGACCGGTTCGGCGAAGTCGTGGCGCTCGCCGCCCGCATTCAGGAAGCTGCGCCGGCCGGATCGGTGATGATTTCGGATGTCGCGCGCGCCATGACGCGCGGCAAAATTCGCGGAGATTTCGTCGCGAGGCGACATGCGCTCAAGAATATCGCCGAGCCGATGGAATTATGGCTGCACGAGGGGCCGAGCGCAGCAATCGCGGCAAGCGCGTCCAACGGAGAAAGCGCGGTCAGATGAGCATCCAGCAAAAAGCGACGACCAACGCCGTTTCGGATGGCGGCGCTTTGTTGCGCGCCCTTTTCGACGCGATCCCGGGCCGAGCGGCGTTTCTCGATGTCGAGCTGCGTTACCGTTACGTCAATCGTGAGTTTCTCGCGAGCCTCGGAGCCACGGAAGATTGCGTCCTCGGCAAATTCGTCGAGGAGGTTCTCGGCCCTGAGGCGGGCGCCTCCTATCGGGCGGCGATGCCAGGGCTTGTCGCCGGCAAACCGCAACATCTGCGCCGCACAATCGAGGAAGACGGCGCGCGCCGCTCTCTCGAAGAGGAGCTCAAACCTTTCGCGCCCGGCGGCGCGATGCAGGGCGTCGTCTGCGTCGCGCATCATGTCGCCGAACCGGAGGAATGCGAAACGACACATGCCGAATGGCTCGAGTCGCACAAGGCGCGCGAAGCCATCCATTCCGCCGTTGTCGATTCCGCGCTCGACTGCATCGTCGTCATCGATGCGCAAGGCCATGTCGTCGAGTTCAACCCGGCGGCGGCGGCCACCTTCGGCTATTCCCGCGAAGAGGCGATCGGCAAGACCGTGGCCGAGCTGATCGTGCCCCCCGAAATGCGCGCCAGTCACGATGCCGGCCTGGCGCGCTTCCGGTCGGGCGGGCCATCCTCGGTCATCGGCAAACGCGTCGAGCTCGAGGCCATGTGCGCCAATGGTTCGCGCATTCCGATCGAGCTGGCGATCACCGCAGTCGGCTCCGGGCCGAGCGCGCTTTTTACCGCGCATCTTCGCGATCTGCGTCCCACGCGGGAAGCGCAGGCGCAAATCGAACGGCAGCGAGAAGCCCTCTATCAGAGCGAAAAACTCGCAGCCCTCGGGTCTCTCCTCGCCGGCGTGGCGCACGAGCTCAACAATCCACTCTCTATCGTCATCGGACAGGCGCTGATGCTGCGCGAGGCGGCGCAAGCGCACGCCATTCTCGATAAGCAGTTCGAGGAATTTGCCGACCGTGGAACAAAAATAGAAACCGCAGCCAACCGCTGCGCCCGCATCGTGAAAATCTTTCTCGCCATGGCGCGCCAGCGGGAAGCCGAGCGTGGGCGCGTCGAGATCCCGGAACTCGTCGAGCGTGTGCTCGAACTTTTGTCCTATGGGCTACGCACGGCCGGCATCGAGGTGACGAAGGATATTCCAGCCGATCTGCCGCCGCTTCTCGCCGACAGCGACCAGCTCCATCAGGTGCTGCTCAATCTCGTGGTGAACGCCAAGCAGGCGCTGGAAGCGCAGCCGGCGCCGCGCCGGATCGCCATCGTCGCGCGCGCGGAGCCGTCGACGCAGAAGCTCGAAATCCTGATTTCAGACAATGGTCCGGGCGTTCCCGACGCCATTCGCAATCGCATTTTCGATCCTTTTTTCACGACGAAGCCACAGGGGGTCGGAACCGGCATCGGGCTCGCCGTTTCGCGCGGCCTCATCGAGGCTCATGGCGGCTCGCTCATTCTGGAGCCGCAACAGCCGGGGGTGGGCGCTGTTTTCGTGGTAACACTGCCGATCGAGGCGACCGAGACCGCCGTTGTCGCAACCGATTCGGCCCCGTCGCAACCGGCGACGCGACAGCGGCGCGCGCTGATCGTCGATGACGAGGTCGAAATCGCCGGCCTGCTCGCGGAGATTTTGCGCCGACTCGCCTTCGACTGCGAGATTGCGACGAGCGGCGAGCAGGCAAAGCAGGCGCTCGCCGAAAAGGCGGTCGACCTCATCCTATGCGACATCCGCATGCCCAACGGCGACGGCCCGGCGCTCTACGACTGGCTTGGCGTCGAACATCCGCCGATGACGAATCGCATCGCCTTCGTGACCGGCGACATTTTGGGCCCTGCGGCCGACCGCTTCATCGTGCGTTCGGGCTGCCCCGTTGTCGAGAAGCCCTTCGCGCCGGAAGAAATCCGCCAGGTCGTCGATTTGTTGTGCGATGAAACCGGAGCGTGAAGCCATTTCGGTTTGAACAGCTCGCATTGGGGCTTGGGAGCGCTGGTTTTGCTCAGCGCCCGTCATTGCGAGCGAAGCGAAGCAATCCAGGGCAGCGATGCGGCGCTGGATTGCTTCGTCGGCTCCGCCTCCTCGCAATGACGGCGGTAATTCCCGATTGCTCGCTGCGGAGCGTCGGGAGTGATACCGAACCCATCAAGCGGATCTCGTATGAGGCGCGCTCAACAGCAACGTAGCGCGCGCCGGCCCCCTTCGCCGAAACGGCTTGCTTGCCGCTCCAGGAAGAATTCCTCCCGCGTCATAATCCGCCGCTCGTCATGTTTTTCGCGCATATGCGCGACATAGGCGTCGTAATCGCCCTGCCCGACCATCAGCCGCGCGCCGTCGCGTAGCTTGTTCGCAAGCTTTGCGAGATCAAGCCCTGGCAGGCAGCAGTTCATCTTCGCTTTCCCGGGTGGTGGCGGCCTCGGCGGCGCGCGCCTGCCGTATCGATGACAGGGCGAAGCCCAGAATGGCGAGCACGAGCACGATGTACATCGCGCAGAGACCGGCATCCACGTAATCGTTGAAGATCACCCGGCGCATCTGTTCGAGCGTCTTCGCCGGCGCGAGAATCTCGCTCCTGTCGGCGGCGGCGGCGAATTTCCTCGCATGGGCGAGGAAGCCGATCTTCGGATCGTCGTGGAAGATTTTCTCGAGCCCGGCCGTCATGGTGCAGATATAGAGCCATGTCGTGGGGATGATCGCGACGAAGCCGTAACGCTCGCGCTTCATGCGGAACAGCACGACGGTGCAGAGCGTGAGCGCCATCGCCGCGAGCATTTGATTGGCGATGCCGAACAAGGGCCAAAGCGTGTTGATGCCGCCCAAGGGATCAATGACGCCCTGATAGAGGAAATAGCCCCAGCCGGTGACGGCGATCGCCGTCGCCGCGAGATTGGGGCCCCAGGCTTTTGTGTTGCGGAAGGCCGGAACGAATGTGCCGACGAGATCCTGAATCATGAAGCGGGCGACGCGCGTGCCGGCGTCGATCGTGGTGAGGATGAACAGCGCTTCGAACAGGATGGCGAAGTGATACCAGAAGGACATTGCGGCGGAGCCGCCGATGACCGAGGACAGGATCGTCGCCATGCCCACAGCGAGCGTCGGCGCGCCGCCGGTGCGCGAGAGCACGCTCTTCTCGCCGACATCATGCGCGACGCCCGCGAGCGTCTCCGGCGCGACCGGAAAGCCCCATGAGGAAATGGCGGCCGCCGCGGTTTCTGGTGTTACGCCAATCACAGCCGGAGCGCTGTTCATGGCGAAATAGACCCCGGGCTCCAGGCAGCTCGCGGCGATCAGCGCCATGATGGCGACGAAGCTCTCCATCAGCATGGCGCCATAGCCGATGAAACGCGTCTGCGTCTCGTCGGCGATCATCTTCGGCGTCGTGCCGGAAGAGACGAGCGCGTGGAAGCCCGAGACGGCGCCGCAGGCGATGGTGATGAAGAGGAAGGGGAACACGCTGCCGGCGAAGACCGGCCCCGTGCCGTCGATGAAGCGCGTCACCGCCGGCATTTTCAACTCCGGCCAGACGACGAAGATGCCGAGCGCCAGCGACAGGATCGTGCCGATCTTCAGAAAGGTCGAGAGATAGTCGCGCGGCGCGAGCAGCAGCCATACAGGCAGCACGGAGGCGACGAAGCCATAGGCGATCAGCATGAAGGCCAGCGTCTCGCCCTTATAGCTGAAGAGCGGCGCGAGCGTCGCGCTCTCGGCGACAGTGCGGCCGAAGGCGATGCTGGCCAGAAGCAGAACGAAGCCGATGATCGACATTTCGCCGATGCGGCCGGGCCGGATGTAGCGGCCATAGACGCCCATGAAGACCGCGATGGGGAGCGTGGCGAAAACAGTGAAGGAGCCCCACGGACTATCCGCCAGCGCCTTGACGACGACGAGCGCCAGCACCGCGAGCAGAATAATCATGATGGAGAGAATGCCCGCCATCGCGATGACGCCGGGGATGGGGCCCATCTCCGTCTTGATGAGATCGCCGAGCGAGCGGCCGTCGCGGCGCGTCGAGATGAAAAGGACGAGAAAATCCTGCACCGCGCCGGCGAGAATGACGCCGGTCAAAAGCCAGAGCGTTCCCGGCAAATAGCCCATTTGCGCGGCGAGCACGGGACCGACCAGCGGACCTGCGCCGGCGATGGCCGCGAAGTGATGGCCGAACAGCACCCATTTATCCGTCGGCACATAATCGAGCCCGTCGTTGCGACGGTGCGCGGGCGTGCTGCGGCTGGCGTCGAGGCCGAGCACAGTGTCCGCGATGAAACGCGAATAAAAACGATAGCCGATGGCGTAAACGCCGATCGCCGCCGTGACCAGCCACATGGCGTTGACCGGCTCGCCGCGCGCGCTCGCAAGCGTATAGAGCGAAAAAAGCGCAAGGGCGAAAACGGCGGCCCAACCGAAGGCGGCGGGGGCGCCGGGCCCCCGGGCAATTGAAACGGACATGTCACATACTCTCAGTCGCGGCCCAAGCGCCCCCCAAGCGAGATCGGTCCCTTCGGCGCGGCCAGAGAAGGCGGCACCTTAAGAGACGGCCGGACGCGCTTCAACCTCCATAGGGCGAAAACATGCGCCGTGGAAGCCGCCCGCACGGAACGGCTTTCAAAAGGCGAGCCGCACCGTGCGCTGAAGGCTATAGCCGAAGCTTGTCACGCCGAACGCGCCGCACCCTGAGATGTCGATGTTGGAATCTCCGGTGAATGTCACCGTATCGGCGATCAGTTGCATGCACCCGCTCGACGTCGCCGCGCCGCCGTTGAACGACACGCTGGCTTCGGGAAGATAAACCACGCCTTTGAAGGTCTGCGAGGAGCCGCCGTTCAACTTGAACGGCGTCCCCGTCGCCATCGAGCGGTCGCCATATATGACGACGCCGGGGACGCCGGCTGTCGCGCCCGGCAGGGGCGCCTCGAGATCGACTTGCGCGCCGCCGTTGATGGTCGCATTCGCCCAGCCAGTCCCCAAGTGTTGCGTAAAGACGATCGTCACGCCGACGCCGGTCACCTGCGCCTGGCTGTTGATGGAGAGCTGGCCGCCGTCGATGACATAAAGACCCGGGTTCAGCGTCACGGGCCCTTTGGAGCCGCTGTTGGTGTTGATCGACAGGCCGTTGCAATAGACGCCGGGGTTGAGTGGGCCGCCGTCATTGGTCGAAAATCCGTTGTGGTCGCAGCCGGAGAAGCTCGGCAGAGGGAGCGACTCATAGGGGTCCGGCAGGCGCGGCTGCCCGGTCAGTTGGATGGCGTTGAGCGTCCCGCCGCCCTGCACAGCGATATTGCCGTTCACGCTGACCATCCGCGCCGATAGTTGCGCCGAGCCACTCACCTGGAGCGCATCGCTCGCGCCGGAATTGCCGTAAATGTCGCAGCTCTGGAGCGTGACATTGGCGTTGCCGGTCCAGTCGAGCGCCTCCACGGCGGATTGGTTGAGCGAGAGGACGCAGCCTGCGCCGCCGCCGCTGACGCTCGCCTGGGTCTGCGCCGCCGTCGCGGAAGCGGAGATCGGGATGGCGTCCACCTGCGCGAGCTTCATGATGATCGTGGGGACGCGTGCGGCGGCGCTCACCACATAGCCGCCCGTGTGGTCATTCGCAGCAACGGTCACGCCAATCGCGGTCGCCGTCCAACCGAGCTGGGCGTAGACGATGTTTTGCGCAATCGCTTGCTGCGCCGTGAGCGAGGTCGTCGCATCGGCCTGCGCAATCGCAATCGAGGCGGAATCGACCGCTCTCTGGAGCCGCGATTTCATGACCGTGGCGTTGCGATAGTCGAGCGCGGCGCCCACCATCAGAAAGGCGGGGATGAAGGCCAAACCGAAGATAACGCCGGTCGAGCCGGAGTCCTCCCGAAAGAATGATCCTCGCGCCGAAAACGCTTTCCGCCCTGCTGACAGTTTCATTTTGCTCGCCCAAAAAAAGACGCGGCCCCGCCGAGAAAGACCGCGCCATCATGCCGCGAAGCAAGCATAGTCAATTTTTTGGAAATCAAATTCCCGAATGCTTGCAAGGGTTTGCAAGTTGTATTCAAGACTGCGAAGTTTTGTATACTAAATGAGGATGTTTTTGCGTAAAGTTTGAGTTGTTTTTGAAATACTGTGGAATTCTCGAAAAAGGCGGCCGACGCAAAGCGCCGGCCGCGCCTTTTTTACGCCGCCGCTTCAGCCGTCGCGGGCTCATAGTTGAGGATGGGCGCCAGCCAGCGCTCGACCTCCGTTACCGACATGCCCTTGCGGCGCGCGTAATCCTCGACCTGATCGCGCTCCACCTTGGCGACGCCGAAATAATGCGCCTGCGGATGGCCGATATAGAGGCCGCTGACCGACGCGGCCGGCGTCATCGCGAAGCTTTCCGTGAGCTTCACGCCCGTGCGCTTCTCGACGTCGAGAAGCGTGAACAGCGTCGCCTTCTCGGTGTGGTCGGGCTGCGCCGGATAACCGGGCGCCGGGCGGATGCCGGCGTAGGGTTCGCCGATCAGCTCTTGCGGCGCAAAGGTCTCGTCCTTGGCGTAAGCCCAGAACTCACGGCGCACGCGCTCGTGCATGCGCTCGGCGAAGGCTTCCGCGATGCGGTCGGCGAGCGCCTTCACCATGATCGAACCATAGTCGTCATTGGCGCGCGCATAGCGGGCGGAAATCTTCTCCTCCTCCGCGCCCGCGGTGACGACGAAGGCGCCGACATAATCCGCCTTGCCGCTCTCCTTCGCCGCGACGAAATCGGAAAGCGCGATATTGGCCTTGCCGTCGCGTTTTCCGAGCTGCTGGCGCAGCGTAAAGAAGGTCGCGAGCGCCTCGTTGCGCGACTCGCCCGTGTAAAGCGCGATGTCGTCGCCAACGCTGTTCGCCGGCCAAAAGCCGATGATCGCCTTGGGCGTGAACCAGCGCTCTTCCACAATGCGCTTCAGCATCGCCTGCGCATCCTCGAAGAGCTGGCGCGCCGCCGCGCCGCGCTCGGGATCGTCGAGCAAAGCGGGATAGCGGCCCTTGAACTCCCAGGTCTGGAAGAAGGGCGTCCAGTCGATATAGGGCACGAGCTCCGCGACGTCGTAGCTCGCAAAGGCGCGCGCGCCCGTGAAGCTCGGCTTGGTCGGCTCATAGGCCGCCCAATCGATCTTGTAGCGATTGGCCCGCGCCTGCGCGAGCGAGACGCGCTGCTTCTCCGCCTGCGCGCGCGCATGCGCATCCGCGACGCGCTCATATTCCGCGCGCGTTTCGGCGATGTAGTCGCCGCGCGTCTTCTGCGAGACGAGCGCCTGCGCGACGCCCACCGCGCGGCTCGCGTCGGTGACATAGACCGCCTGCCCGCGGCGATAGTTGGGGTTGATCTTCACCGCCGTATGCACACGGCTCGTCGTGGCGCCGCCGATCAGGAGCGGCGTATCGAGCCCTTCACGCTCCAGCTCGGAAGCGACAAAGCACATCTCATCCAGCGAGGGCGTGATGAGGCCCGAGAGGCCGATGAGATCGACTTTCTCCTGCTTCGCGATTTCGAGAATCTTTGCCGCCGGCGTCATGACGCCGAGGTCGATCACCTCGAAATTATTGCAGCCGAGCACCACGCCGACAATGTTCTTGCCGATGTCGTGCACGTCGCCCTTCACCGTGGCGAGCAGGATCTTGCCGGCGGAAGAGCGGGCGTCCTTCGCGTCTTCCATGAAAGGCATGAGATAGGCGACCGCCTGCTTCATCACGCGCGCGGATTTCACGACTTGCGGCAGGAACATTTTGCCGGCGCCGAAGAGATCGCCCACGACATTCATGCCGGCCATCAGCGGGCCTTCGATGACGTCGAGCGGGCGCGTCGCTTTCTGACGCGCCTCCTCGACGTCGGCGTCGATATATTCGGTGACGCCGTTCACGAGCGCATATTCGAGACGCTTCTCGACGCTGTTCTCGCGCCAGGCCGCGTCCTTCTCGGCCGATTTGGCGCCAGCGCCCTTGAATCTCTCCGCCGCTTCCACCAGCCGTTCGGTCGCGTCCTTGCGGCGGTTCAACACCACATCTTCGCAAAGCTCGCGCAGCTCCGGATCGATCTCGGCGTAGACCGCGAGCTGTCCGGCGTTGACGATGCCCATATCCATGCCCGCCTGAATGGCGTGGTAGAGGAAGACGGAATGCATCGCCTCGCGCACGGGCTCATTGCCGCGGAAGGAGAAGGAGAGGTTGGAGACGCCGCCCGAGACATGGGCGTAAGGGAGATCGCGCTTGATGGTGCGGGTGGCCTCGATGAAGTCGACGCCGTAATTCTCATGCTCCTCGATGCCCGTCGCGACGGCGAAGATGTTCGGGTCGAAGATGATGTCCTGCGGCGGGAAACCGACTTCTTCGGTGAGAATCTTATAGGCGCGCGCGCAGATTTCGATCTTGCGTCGAAGCGTATCGGCCTGGCCCGTTTCGTCGAAGGCCATGACCACCACGGCGGCTCCGTAGCGGCGCACTTTCTGAGCGTCGGAGATGAATTTCTCTTCGCCTTCCTTCAGCGAAATGGAGTTCACCACGCCCTTGCCCTGCAGGCATTTCAGGCCAGCTTCAATCACGCTGAACTTCGACGAATCGACCATCACCGGCACGCGGGCGATATCCGGCTCGGCGGCGAGCAGATTGAGGAAGTCGACCATGGCCTGCTGCGAATCGAGCAGGCCCTCGTCCATATTGATGTCGATCACCTGCGCGCCATTGGCCACCTGGTCGCGCGCGACGTCGAGCGCCGCCGTGTAGTCGCCATTGGTGATGAGCTTGCGGAACTTGGCGGAGCCCGTGACATTGGTGCGCTCGCCGACGTTCACGAAGGGAATATCCTTGGTGAGCGCGAAGGGCTCGAGCCCCGAAAGACGCAGCAGCGGCTCGATCTTCGGCACGACGCGCGGCGCCATGCCCTTCACCTTTTGCGCAATGGCGCCGATGTGATCGGGCGTCGTGCCGCAGCAGCCGCCGAGAACATTCACCAGCCCAGCCGCGGCGAATTCGCCGACAAGCTCCGCCATATATTCCGGGCTCTCGTCATAGAGACCGAACTCATTTGGCAGGCCGGCGTTAGGGAAGGCGCAGATGCGCGTGTCGGCCACGCGGCCGATCTCGGCGATATGCTGGCGCATCTCGCGCGCGCCGAGCGCGCAATTGAAGCCGATGGAAAATGGCTTGGCGTGCGCAAGCGAATTCCAGAAGGCGACCGAGGTCTGGCCGGAGAGCGTCCGCCCGGAGAGATCGGTGATCGTGCCCGAGATCATGATCGGGAAGCGCGTGCCGACTTCCTCGAAAGCGTCTTCAAGCGCATAGATCGCCGCCTTGGCGTTCAGCGTGTCGAAGACAGTCTCGACCAGCATGATGTCGGCGCCGCCGGCGATAAGGCCAAGCGCCTGCTCCTTATAAGCGGCGCGCAGCTCGTCGAAGGTGACGGCGCGAAAGCCTGGATTCGACACGTCCGGCGAAATCGACGCCGTGCGATTGGTCGGTCCCATCGAGCCGGCGACGAAACGGCGCACGCCGGTCTTTGCCGCCACTTCGTCGGCCGCCGCGCGCGCGAGCTTGGCGCCTTCACGGTTGAGCTCGAACACGATGGATTCGAGCCCGTAATCCGCCTGCGCGATCGTCGTGCCGCTGAAAGTGTTGGTCTCGATGATATCGGCGCCGGCTTCGAGATAGGCGACGTGGATCGCCTTGATCGCCTCGGGTTGGGTGAGGATCAAGAGATCATTGTTGCCGCGCAGATCCTTAGGGTGATCCTTGAAACGCTCGCCGCGGAAATGGCTTTCCTCGAACTTATGGCGCTGGACCATCGTGCCCATGGCGCCGTCGAGAATGAGGATGCGATTGCTCGCCGCCTCTTCCAGCGCCTTCAGAATGTTCGGGCCGTGAGCTTTGTCGAAAGTCATGCGTCTGCTTTCTCACGAAGGGGACGAACGCCGAGCAGGTGGCAGATGGCGAAGACCATATCGGCGCGGTTGTTGGTGTAGAAATGAAACTCCTCGACGCCGGCGCGGGCGAGGCCCATCACCTGCTCGACGGCGGTCGTCGCGGCGACGAGCGCACGGGTCTCTTGATCTTCGTCGAGGCCGTCGAAACGCTCGGCGACCCAGCGCGGCACGCTTGCGCCCGCCTTCGCCGCGAAGTTGGCAACCTGCTTGAAGTTGCGGATCGGCATGATGCCCGGCACGATCGGGATCGTTATGCCGCGCGCGCGCGCCTTGTCGAGAAAGCGGAAGTAGACGTCGTTGTCGAAGAAGAATTGCGTGATAGCGCGCGTCGCGCCGGCGTCGATCTTCGCTTGCAACGCGTCGAGATCCTGTTCGATGGAACGGCTCTCCGGATGGCCCTCGGGATAGGTCGACACCGAAATCTCGAAATCATGCAGGCGGCGAATGCCGTTCACGAGATCGGAGGAGCTGGCGTAGCCCTTGGGATTGGGTTCAAACACCGTGCCCACGCCTGTCGGCGGATCGCCGCGCAACGCCACGATGTGGCGCACGCCAGCCTCCCAATAGGCGCGAAGAATCTCGTCGATCTCTTCTTTTGAGGACGACACGCAGGTGAGATGCGCCGCCGGCTTCATGATGGTCTCGCGGGCGATGCGCGCGACGATCGCATGGGTGCGCTCGCGCGTCGAGCCGCCCGCGCCATAGGTGACGGAAACGAAATGCGGCCGCAACGCTTCGAGGCGCTTCACCGACGCCCAGAGCTGCGTCTCCATCTCCGCCGTCTTGGGCGGAAAGAATTCGTAAGAGATATTGAACCGCGTGCCGGAGGCGGTCGGATGCAGCGCGTTGAACATCAGGCGGTCTCATAGGAAGAAGCAGGAATCGGATCGGCGAACATGCGCGGATCGCGCGCGAGCCACAGTGAAACAGTGAGCTTTGCGCCTTCGCCGGGCGCAGGCGAAAGCGCGCGGTGCTTCACTGTCTCCAAGCCCGCCTGGGCGAGAAGGTCGGCGATCTCGGTTTCGGAAAAGCCGAGGCGGCGATGGGCGTGCTTGTCGCGCAGCGCCTCTTCCTGATGGGGCGCGAAGTCGACGACGAGCAGCCGCCCGCCGGGCGCCAATACGCGCGCCGCCTCGCGCAGCGCGCGCGGCGGATCATCGAGATAGTGCAGCACCTGATGCATGATCGCGAGATCGACGGAGTTGCGCTCGATCGGCAAAGCGTAAATGTCGCCCTGGCGCAATTGGACGTTGCGCAGCCCCGTCTCCTCCATGCGTCCGCGCGCGACGGCAAGCATAGCCGTCGAAAGATCGACGCCGATGGCGCGTTCCGCGAGCGGGGCGAAGAGCTCCAGCATGCGCCCGGCGCCGGCGCCGAGATCGAGCAGGGTGCGCACCGGCGCATCGCCCACGGCCTCGCGCATGGCGTCCTCGACCCGCGTCTCGGGCACATGCAGCGAGCGGATATCGTCCCATTCGGCGGCGTGGGCGGCGAAATAGCGGGCGGCGTTTTCGGCGCGGGCCTGGCGCACGTCTTCGAGGCGCGCCTGATCCTCGGCGAGAACCGCATCATTGGGGTCGAGCCAGGCGGCGATGTCGCGCGCCATAGCCCCCGCCTGTCCCGAGGGCGACAGTCGGAAGAATGCCCAGGCGCCTTCACGCCGGCGCTCGACCAGGCCTGCCTCTACCAGAAGCTTCAGATGGCGGGAAACGCGCGGCTGCGACTGGCCAAGAATGGTGACGACCTCGCTGACGGTAAGCTCGGACTGCGAAAGCAGCGCGAGCAGCCGCAGCCGAGTCTCCTCGGCGGCGGCGTTGAGCGCCGCGAGCGCGGGGTCCAGCCTGAGGGAATTGGGGGCGGTCATGCGGCCTCTAACGCGAGATATAAAGATATCTATATGCGTTGATCGTGCATCGTGCAAGGCGCAAAAGTGGTAGGATCGCTGATCGCCTGCTTCAACTTGTCGCTTGACGGAAACAGGAAACGGGAGCAACATTTCCCTTACATCGCAACCGCTTCGGCAAATAGAGGCGGGATCGCTCGGGCGGGACCTCGATGCGGCAGCGATACAGGAGACGCCGGCGGACTCCCTGTCACCGGCGGAGCGGTCGAGCAACTTTAGTTGCGGAGGAGCATGACGCCACCGGGTCAGATCATTTGACCGGCGTTTGGTTCCGGTCAAAGCGGGAAGCCAGGCTCAGCGCTGCCTGACATGTCCCGTTCCGAAAAATTCCTTAGCATTTGAGGACAGCTCGCCGCGAAGGCCAAGCAGCGGGCGTCCTTCCCGAAACTGGACCATACCAGCAGCTTCCGAGAGAAGCATTGGGCCCCGTTCGCACAAGGCGACGGGGCCTTTGCTTATTTGAACGAAGCTTCCATCAGATTGCCTAGACCGAGGATAAATATTGAGGAAATCGCAAAAAACACAGCGTAGAACGCGCCGCTGATCACCGATAAGGCCCGTATCGGTCTCCCTTCAAAAGGAAGCCAGAGAAATATTGCTCTGACGAGCCGGGAGAAGGACGCATTCGAACGCATGTAATAGCTGAACGCAGTCAAGAACAACGGCAAGGAGCCGACCGCGACGCAAACTAGATAAGCTGAAGTTAGATTCTTAAGAAGGAGCGCATTCCATATCGTCGGCCCGATCGCGCGCAGGGCAAGCAAATAGTCTCCTTTAAACGAACCTAGAAAATGCGCGTGAAGTAGATAGCTGATCGCTGTGAGGCCAAAGAATAAAAATATCTTAGTCGAAATATCGACAATGAGGTTAGCCCAAGGAGATGTTGGAAAATCCCTGATTCTGGAAAAATATAACTTAACACCAATGAAATTTATGAGATAAGCTTTTAAAAAGCCATCACTAGCAACTTGTTCAGAGAATCGGTATAAAGAGTCACTGTCGGTTAATAGTTGTAAGGCAAACCCTGGTATCGAAAATACATAAATAGACAATCCGATCAGCAGCGATATAAAGGTAAACCTTAATATATTCAATGCAAAATACGCAATTGATTGTTCGTCATTGAAATATAATCTCATAAAATCTAAGGTCTCACGGTCCGCATTCGACAGATTTTCCGCTCTAAAATATGAATATAGGTCTTTTTTTCCCTGATCTGACAGTATATCATCGCCCTTCCAGAAGGAAGCAATAAAAAGAACGGCGCTCAAAAAGTCTTTGGTGAGATGGCTGGTTGCGGTTTGCCAATACATCTGCAAAATCCCCGGCAGATAGGTAGCCACGCGACAATATGAAAGTCGCGTGGCCTATCTCTTATACAGGCGCCTTTTCCTCTTCGGCCGCGACCACTTCGAGGAAGGTCTCGGCCGCCTCGCGGCGCTCGAAGACGTGGGGCTGCAGGCCACGCTTGGCCATGGCTTCCTTCATCTTCATGCGGGCGAAGGCGCTCGTCGCATAGCGCGTCGTCGTCAGATAATAATGCTGGCTCAGATATTCGATCATCTCGGCGTAATCGTCGTAGAGCGCCTCGGCGATCCGCGCGCCATCGTGGTTGACCACGGAATTCACGCGCTTGCCGACCTTCTGGCAGGCCGCGACGAGCGCCTGGCGCATTTCGTCGACGTCCTTCTTGGTGCGCGCATTCCAGCCCTCGAGATTGAGGAAGAGAATATTGCGCGCGGCGTCGTAGCTGATGCGCTGATCGAGATTGAGGTTGAGCAGATCGTTGATCAGCCCCATGGGCTCGTCGATGAAGATGCGACGGTCCATGAGCTGCGGATCATTGATGATCGGCTTGAAGTCCATGAAGGGCAGAATGTGCTTGTCGATGTCGATGCCGGGCGCGACCTCGACCAGCTCCAGACCATTCTCCTTGAGCTGGAAGACGCAGCGCTCCGTGACGTAATAGACCGGCTGCTTGCGCTTTTGCGCGAATTTGCCCGAGAAGGTCGTCTGCTCGACGGAATTCAGGAACTTCTTGTTGCGGCCTTCCTGAAGGATATTGACCTTGCCGTCGGCGATCTCGACGCGCAGCCCGCCATTGGTGAAGGTGCCGGCGAAGACGACGAGACGCGCGTTCTGGCTGATGTTGATGAAGCCGCCGCAGCCGTTGAGGCGCCCACCGAACTTCGAGGTGTTGACGTTGCCCTGCAGGTCGCATTCGGCCATGCCGAGGCAGGTCATGTCGAGACCGCCGCCATCATAGAAGTCGAACTGCTGGTTCTGCTGGATGATGCTGTCGGCGTTGGTCGCCGCGCCGAAGCTCGAACCCGAGGCGAGCACGCCGCCGATCGCGCCGGCTTCCGTCGTCAGCGTGATATAGGGCGTGAGCTTTTCTTCATTGGCGACGGCGGCGATGCCTTCCGGCGCGCCGACGCCGAGGTTGACGACGCCATTCGGCGGCAGCTCGAAGGAGGCGCGGCGGGCAATCACCTTGCGCTCGTCGAGCGGCATTTTCGAAAGCTTCTCGACCGGCACGCGGACTTCGCCGGCGAGCGCCGCATTGTACATGACACCGTAATTCATCCGGTGCATTTCCGGCTGATCGGCGACGACGACGGCCGAGACCAGAATGCCTGGCACATGCACGTCCTTGGGCTTGATCGAGCCCTGCTCGACGATGCGCTCGACCTGCGCGATGACAAGGCCGCCATTGTTATGCGCGGCCATGGCCTGGGCGAGATTGTCGAGGACGAGCGCTTCCTTCTCCATGCTGATATTGCCGGAAGGATCCGCCGAGGTGCCGCGGATGAAGGCGACGTCGATCTTGGTCGAGATGTAGAAGAGCCACTCCTCGCCCTGGATGTTGTGATATTTGACGATGTCTTCGGTGGTGACGTCGTTCACCTTGCCGCCGCCAAAGCGCGGATCGACATAAGTATAAAGGCCGACTTTCGAGAACAGGCCGGGCTGGCCGGCGGCGCAGGCGCGGTAGAGCTGCGAGATGACGCCCTGGGGCAGGTTGTAGCCCAGAATCTTATTTTCCTGGGCGGCCTGGGCGACCTTGGGCATGCGGCCGAAATTGGCGGCGATGACGCGCTTGAGCAGGCCCTCGTGATGGAAGCGGCCGGTGCCGAGGCCCTTGGAGTCGCCGGCTCCGGCGGTCATGATCAAGGTCAGGTCGCGCGGATGCTGGGACTCGACGAAACGCTTCTCCAGCGCGGCGTGAAGCGCCTCCGGGATGCAGCTTTGAACGAAGCCCGTGGTGGTCACGACATCATTGTCGCGGATGAGCGCAATCGCCTCGTCGGCGCTGATGACCTTGTTATTCGCCATTTCCTGTGGGTTCCCCTCGACTCCGCTCTTGTAGGCGGCGCCGGCTGCGGCCGCCTCGGCGGACTTTTTGCTGAAATGATGGGCGCAAGCGTAGAGACCGCGCCTTAGAAGCGCAATAGCGACGATGCCGCATGATTTCTAGGGCTCTTTTCGGATAGGCGGAGAGAACAAATCTATGAATGGCGCGCGGGGATCGACCCACGCGCCCATCACGCGAGCACGCGCCGGTCAGCCATTTTGTGCTTGCGCGACGTCGACGACGATCTTTCCGAAGGGCCCGCGCGCCAGATGGGCGAGAGCCTCGGGCAGCGCCTCGAAGGGGTAGCGCCGGTCGATTACGGGCTGCAGGCCGATCGTCTCGACCGCCGCGACGAAATCCTCGGTGGCGCGGCGATGGCCGACGAAAACGCCCCTGATAACAAGTTGCTTGAGCATGAGGGGAAGCGCTGGCGCCGTGAGGTCGAGGCCCTCAATGATGCCGATGATCGAAATCTGGCCGCCGACGGCGGCCGCCTCCACGGATTTCGCCAGATTTGCGCCGCCGGCGATTTCGAGAATGTGATCGGCACCGCGCCCGTCCGTGGCCTCGATCACCGCCTTCGCCCAATCGCCGGCGGTGCGATTGACGCCAATATGGGCGCCGAGCGCCTTGGCCAGTTCGAGCTTGCCGTCGTCGCTGGAGGTGACGATCACCCTTGCGCCATGCGCACGCGCGATCTGCACGCCGAACAGCGCGACGCCGCCCGTGCCCTGCACGAGGACGGTCTGACCGGCGCGAAGCCGCCCTGCTTCGACCAGGGCAATCCAGGCCGTGACGCCGGCGACCGGCAGCGTGCTCGCCTGCGCATCGGACAGGCTCCCCGGCGCCCGGACCAGCCAATCGGCGGGCAGAGCGACGAACTCCGCCAGCACGCCCGGCAGCGGCCCGCCCATCGTCGTCGTATAGGGCCGCGCCGCCGATCCCGGAGGAAGCCCGTCGATCCAGCCGGGCACATAGCTCGATATGACGCGGTCGCCGACGCTGAAACGCGTCACGCCCGCGCCGCAGGCCGCCACCCTCCCCGCGAGATCGGAGCCGGGCGTGAAGGGAAAATCGAAGCCGCCGCCGAGCTTCCCCTCGACGACGAGTTGATCGCGATAATTCAGGGAAACATTCGCGACCTGAACCAGCACGTCGCCGGGGCCCGGCTCGGGGCGCGCCAATTCGACGAGCTTCAGATTATCGCGGCCGAAAGAATCGATCGTCCAAGCCTTCATCCCAATGCTCCTGTGTTCATGCGGAGCTGGAACGATAAATGCGCCAAAGGCGCTACAGTTGCGCTGATTGCTCTGCAT
Source organism: Methylocystis iwaonis (assembly GCF_027925385.1). Classification (NCBI taxonomy): domain Bacteria; kingdom Pseudomonadati; phylum Pseudomonadota; class Alphaproteobacteria; order Hyphomicrobiales; family Methylocystaceae; genus Methylocystis; species Methylocystis iwaonis. The sequence continues at coordinate 314,382 of NZ_AP027142.1, read as the reverse complement.
ATTGTATCGTTTTGAGAGCCAATGAAACGAGATCCGTTTGATCGGTTCGGCGTCATTCCCGACGCTCGCGAGCGAGCGATCGGGAATCCAGAGCAAAATCAGCGCTTCTGTGGCTCTGGATTCCCGGTCGGGCTTTCAGCCCGCCGGGAATGACACGCCCCAACGCGAGCTGTTCAACCGGAAATGGAATGAGGCGCTGATGGACCGTCTCAGCCTCACGTCGATTTTTCTGGCTTGCGCGGAGGCGGGCGGCTTCTCGGCCGCCGGCCGGGCGCTCAACCTGTCGCGGTCCTCGGTGGGCAAAGCCATCGCGCGGCTCGAGGCGCAGCTCGGGGTTCGTCTCTTCCATCGCACCACGCGCAGCCAGAGCCTGACGGAAGATGGCCAGCTCTATTATGAGCACGCGCGGCGCGCGATGGCCGAACTCGACGCGGCGCGTGGCGCGATGGCCTCGGGCCAGCGGGAGCCAGCCGGCGTCTTGCGGGTCACGGCGCCGGTCTGCCTCGGTCGCCACTGCGTTGCGCCATTGCTCTTGAGATTTGCGGCGGCGCATCCGCGCCTCGAGCTCGCAATGTCCTTCTCCGACCGGCCCGTCGATCTGATCGAGGAAGGTTATGATCTGGCGGTCCGGATCGCCGCAACGCTGGATTCCACCGGCGTCGCCGGCCGGCGCCTCGGCGCGCAAAGAATGACGATATGCGCCGCGCCCGACTATCTGGCGCAACGCGGCGCGCTGGCGACGCCGGCCGATCTCGAAAACCACGATCTGCTGATCTACACGCGCGCCAACGCCATGCGCCATTGGCGCTTGCCCGACGCCTGCGGTCGCGTCCCCGCCTTCGCGACAACGGCCCGCGCGCGTTTCGACGATCTCGACGCGCTTGCCAGCGCCGCCGTCATGGGGTTCGGCCTCGCCTGGCTCCCATCCTATCTGGCGAAGAAGTGGCTGGAGACCGGCGCGCTGGTCGAGGTGATGCCAAACGAGCCGACCGTCGTGTTTGACGTCATGCTGCTCTGGCCGCAAGGGCCGCAAATGCCGATGCGCGTCAGGCGGGCGATCGACTATCTCGTGGCGGAGGCGCCCGCCTTCCTGGGTTGAGCCTAGTCGCCCCTGTAAACGCAGCCTTCGAAACAGCTATCGCGAAAAATGCCAACCTCGCAGAGGCCGGGGAGCGCGGGCGCGAGGTCGCGCCAGATATAAAGGCACAGGTTTTCGAGCGTCGGCTTGCCGAGACCTTCCAGATCATTGAGGAAGGAATGATCGAGCTTCTCGCGCAGCTCTGCGAGCCGGCGGCCGAGCTTGCCGAGGTCCATGACCCATTGCTCCTCGCCATGGCGCTCGCCGCGCAAGGTCACGCGCACGCGAAAGGAGTGCCCGTGAAGGTTGCGGTATTTGCCGCCGTCCTTCGCCTCGGGGTCGTAGAGGGCGTGCGCCGCCTCGAAATAGAATTCGCGGAAGACCTCGAAACTCGCCACCGTCACTTCACCCCGATCATCTTGTGCGTTTGCAGCGACAGCCGCCAGCGCGGATGGGCGAGGCAGTAGTCGACCGCGGCCCTCGTATTGCGCAGAATCTCGGGGCCGTCCATGGGCTGCAACAGAAAATGGCGGAAGTCCAGGTTTTCATAGACGGCCGGATCGGCTCCTTCCTGCGGATAGACGAGCTTCAATTCGTCGCCGCGCGTCTGCGCGAGCGTCGTTCCGGCCTTGGGAGAGACGCAAATCCAATCCAGGCCGGGCGTTGCGGGGAGCGTCCCATTGGTCTCAACGGCGATCTCGAACCCCTCCGCGTGGAGCGCGTCCACAAGGGCCGCGTCGATTTGAAGCATAGGCTCGCCGCCGGTCAGCACGATGAACCGGCCCTCGCGGCCCGGTCCCCAAAGCGCGGCGAGATGCGCGGCGAGCGCCTGGGCGTCGGCGAATTTGGCCCCTCCCTCGCCGCTCGTTCCGATGAAATCCGTATCGCAAAAGCGGCATTCGGCCGCCGCGCGATCTTGCTCCCGCCCGCTCCATAAATTGCATCCGGCGAAGCGGCAGAAGACGGCGGCGCGGCCCGCGTGCCGTCCTTCGCCCTGCAGCGTTTTGAAAGCTTCCTTGACCGCGTAAGCCACGCGCTTCTCGTCCTACTCAGCCCTTCTGCGGCAGCGCATCGTCCTTGTCCTTCTGCTCCGGGGGCCGGGGGCTCGGATCGAGGCTGCGGATGTAGCTCGTGATGTCGTCGATCTCCCTGCGCGAAAGATGCATGTCCGGCATCGGCGGGTGCGGGTCGATGAGGAAATTGCCGATTTGCTTTTTGTCGGCGCGCCGCTTGGCGATGTCGAAAAAGGAGGGCGCGTCGGCGACCGCCGTCGTCTGATCGCCGGAGACGACATGGCAGCTCGCGCACCAGCGCTTGGCGATGACCGCGCCCTTTTGCGCATCCCCGGCGGCGAGAGCGGGCGCAGCGAAAAGCGCGGCGCTCGCAGCAAGGCTGATGAAGACGGGGGCGCGTGAATATGATGCCATGCGTCGGTCCTTATGCGCGGGGCCGGGGCCCTGATTCGCCCCATCGGCCTCTGGGGATGTAAGCACAACTCCCAAGGGGCGAGAAACGCACAGCGTTAATCTCTCGGTAGGATTCGAGCCGAATGGCAGGGCCCAAGCCTGCCGCCTGCTGCAATTTTGCAACAGTAGTTGTGTTGTTGTTGCAACAGGCACCGAAGATTAGATTTAACAGCCGCGAACATGGCTCAGAAGCCCCTTTTCAGCCATAAAAGCTGAGATAAGCTCCCCCCTGTCACTTGCTCCTCCAAGACGCGGGAAGACACCTTCGGCGGCGACCTCGCCCCGTGGGCGCGCTCTCCTATTTTTCGTTGCGCGTCGAGGATGCCGGCCGGTGCGTGTGTCGCGTTCAGGCGCCAGCTTGGCGTCTCGGGTCGAGGAAGTCGGATAATTATGGTCGGATCCGCGCAAAAATATTTTACTCTCGCCGCACCGCAAACGACAAAGCGTGTGGCGCTTCCGCTCGGCCTCTTCGCGGCGAGCTTCGCCATGCTCGTGACCGCCTTCGTCGCCCCCGCCCCGGCGCTCGACGCCCCCTCCGCGCGCGCGCCGGAGACAACGCCGCTTCCCATCTTCAAGAATCCCCGCGCCGCTCTGCGCGCCGGGCTGGAGAGCTATCACGCCGGCGATGCGGCCACCTCCGTCGCCGCGCTGCGCTACGCCGCCGAAGGGGGCGAGCCGCTGGCGCAGTGGAAGCTCGGCCGGATGTACGCCGACGGCGACGGCGTCAACCGCGACGACGCCAAGGCTTACGATTACTTCTCGAAGATCGTCGACCATTTCGCCGAGGAGGAGCCGGACCCGCGCGAGCGCTCCATGGCGGCGAACGCCTTTGTGGCGGTCGGCCTTTATCTGCGCGACGGCCTGACCTCGGCCAAGATCGAGCCCGATCTCGACCGCGCCTTTGATCTCTTCCGCTACGCGGCGACCTATTTCCGCAACGCCGACGCGCAGTTTTATCTCGCCCGCATGTATCTCGACGGCGCAGGCGTGAAGAAAGACATGCGGCAGGGCGTCAATTGGCTCGAGCTTGCCGCGCGCAAAGGCCATGCGCAGGCGCAAGCCATGCTTGGCCGATTGATGTTCAACGGCGAGGCGGGCGGCGGCGCGCAGAAAGCGCGCGGACTGATGTATTTGACGCTCGCCCGCGACGCTGCGGCGGGCGGCGGGGTCAACGAGCAATGGATCGTCGACTCGCACGCAAAGGCGCTGGCGACCGCCAATGAGGCGGAACGCAAGGCCGCTGTCGCTTTGCTGGAAGACTATCTGCGCGAGCGAAACTAACTGAGCGCCCGCCGTCATTGCGAGGAGCGAAGCGACGAAGCAATCCAGAGCCGTGTGGCGGCCCTGGATAGCTTCGCTTCGCTCGCAATGACGGCGGGCCGATTGGTGTGACGCTACTCCGCGGGCGCTGCGGCGCCTTTGAATTTTACCGGGACAAGGAGCCGGCGGACGCCGTCCGGTCCCGGCGGCGGGAAGCGGCCGGCGCGGATATTCACTTGGATGGATGGCAGCAGAAGACGGGGCGCCGTTAGCGCCTTGTCCCGCTTCTGGCGATCCGCGACGAACTCATCTTCACTCACCCCGTCCCTTATCTGCACGTTTTTGGCGCGCTCCTCGGCGACCGTCGTTTCCCAAAGATAGAAATCACGGCCCGGCGCCTTGTAGTCGTGGCACATGAAGAGCCGCGTCTGCGGCGGCAGGGCCAGCAGGCGGCGGATGGACCGGTAAAGGTCCCGCGCGTCTCCGCCCGGGAAATCGGCGCGGGCGGTTCCATAATCCGGCATGAAGAGCGTGTCGCCGACGAAGACGGCGTCGCCGATCTTGTAGGAGACGCAGGCGGGGGTATGCCCCGGCGTATACAAGACCTCTATGTCGATCTCGCCGAGCGGCAGGCGCTCGCCGTCCTTGAACAGGCGGTCAAAGTCGCGGCCCGCGGGCGCGATGTCGTCAGCCAAAAATACTGGGCGGAATATGTCCTGGACCTCGACGATATGCTCGCCGATGCCGACTTTCGCGTCGGTGGCGGATTTCACGATTGGCGCGGCCGAGAGATGGTCGGCATGTGCATGGGTTTCGAGAACCCACGCGATCGTCAGCCCTTCTTCGCGAGCGACGGATAAAACGGTTTCGATCCCGCGTGTGTCGGCAATGCCCCCGCCCGGCTCGAAATCGAGCACGGGGTCGATAATCGCAGCGATTTTGGTCGCTGAATCGGACACGAGATAGGTGATGGTGAAGGTGGCTTCGTCGAAGAACCCCCTGATCGTCGCCGACATGTTTTCTCTCCGTCGCGCGCTTGCTTGCCGCAAAGATATATGCGAACTATCTAAATAAGCAATATCTAATGTTGTGATCCAGGGGATCGCCGATGCTGACGCCCTTTGTGATGAAACTTGCCGCCGGCGCGCTCTCCGGCGTCTTCGTCGGCTTTACGCTCGGACTCATCGGCGGCGGCGGCTCGGTCCTCGCCGTGCCCCTTCTCGTCTATTTCGTCGGCGTGCCGGAGCCTCACATCGCCATCGGCACGAGCTCCGTCGCAGTCTCGGTCAACGCCGTCTTCAACCTCGTCAACCACGCCCGATCGGGCGCGATCAAATGGCGCTGCGCCTCGGTCTTCGCCCTTTTCGGCGTGCTTGGCGCCTTCGGCGGCTCGACCCTCGGCAAGCTCATCAATGGCGAGAAGCTCCTCGCCCTCTTCGGGCTTTTGATGCTTGTCGTCGGCGCGCTGATGTTCCTGAATCGACGCGGGCAGGGCCATCCCCAGGTGCGGCTGAGCCGCGAGAATTTCCCGCGCCTCGCCGCAACGGGCGCCGCGACCGGCGCGCTTTCCGGGTTCTTCGGCGTCGGCGGCGGCTTTCTGATCGTTCCGGCCCTGATGTTCGCGGCCAATCTGCCGATCCTCAACGCGATCGGCTCCTCGCTTGTTTCGGTCACGGCCTTCGGCGTGACGACGGCGGCTAACTATGCGGTCTCCGGTCTGGTCGACTGGGCGCTCGCGGGCGCGATCCTCGGCGGCGGCGTCATTGGCGGCATGATCGGCGCGGCGACCGCGCGCCGCCTTTCCGCCCAGCGCGGCACGCTGGCGACAGCCTTCGCCGGGATCGTCGTCACTGTCGCGCTTTATGTTATCTGGCGGTCGGTCGGGTCGCTGGCCTGATCAGCCGAGCTGCGCAAAAATCGCCACATGGTCGGAGGGCTTCTCCCCCGCCCGCATCGCCTTGACGATCTCCACCCCCTCGAGCCGGTCGGCGGCCTGCGGCGAGAGCAGCAGATGGTCGATGCGGATGCCCTTGTTCTTCTGCCAGGCGCCCGCCTGATAATCCCAGAACGTATAAAGCCCCGCGTCGTCGGTGACGGCGCGGAGCGCATCCGCATAGCCGAGGTTGAGGAGCCGCCGATAGGCCTTTCGGCTCTGCGGCAGAAACAGCGCGTCGCTTGCCCAGGCGGCCGGGTCGTGGACGTCGCAAGGCTCGGGAATAATGTTGTAATCGCCCGCGAGCACCGTCGCCTCCTCGAGCTGCAGGAGCGTAGCGGCGTGGCGCGTCAGCGCCTCCATGAAGGCGAGCTTGTAGTCGTATTTGGGCGTGTCCGCCGGATTGCCGTTGGGCGCATAAATGCTCGCGACGCGCAGGGCCCCGCCATCGTGCGAGATCACCGCCTCGATGTAGCGCGATTGCCCCTCATGGTCGAAATCGGGCAGGCCGATGCGCGATTCCTCGATCGGATGTTTGGAGAGGATCGCCACCCCGTTGAAGGTCTTCTGCCCGTGCAGGATGACATTATAGCCCGCGTCCTCGACCTCCATGCGCGGGAAGGCGCTCTCCTCGCATTTGAGCTCCTGCAGGCAGAGGACGTCCGGCGCGGTCTCCTTCAAAAAGGCCAAGAGCGGCGTGAGCCGCTGCCGGACGGAATTCACGTTCCAGGTCGCGATGCGCAAGAAAAACTCCTGATAGAGCGCGGCGGGCCCGCTCGTTCGGTCACTGCAGCCGATAGGCGGCGTGACAGGCGTTGCAGGCTTGCACGACCTGGCTAAGCTCGGCAAGCGCCGGACGCGGATCGCCGCCCTGCTTCAACTTTGCCGCCTCTTCGGCGAATTTCGTCGCCTGCGCATGCATGGCCATGCCGAGCCCCTGCATGGCTTCCGGCATATGGCTCGCCATCATCATCGGCATCTCGCCGAGGCCGCCGGACTTTGCATTCGGCTTGCAGGCGGCCGAGCCCGGCGAGCCCATGCCGAGATGCGTCTCGGCGATTTTCGCGGCGCCCGCGCCGTCGCTTTTGGCGAGCGCCGCCAGAATGTCCGCGACCGCCTGCTGATGGCCGCGCATATTCGTGAGCATATGCGCCTTCATCGGCGGCGGCATGTCGACCCCGATGCGCGAGTCCGTCGCCATCTTGGACATCATCTGCATGTGATCGTGATGATCCTGCGCCGTGGCGCCGGCGGCGAGAAGCGACAGGCCACAAATCATCGCAACAGGGAATAGAACCCGCATTTCTTTCTCCCTCTCGAATGGCTGAGCCTAGCGCGCTTTCTCCAAGACGCGCCAGAGCGAATTGTCACGGCCGCGCTTTTGGCGGCAGCGTCAGAACCTGACCCTTTTTCAGTCTCCCGTCCTGCACGCCGGGATTAGCCGCGGCGATGTCGCGCCAGCGCGCGACGCTGCCGTATTTTTTCTTCGCGATGCGCGCCAGCGTGTCGCCGCGCTGGACGACATATTTTTCGACAGGCGCCGGTTCCGCCTCCAGCGGGCAAGGCGCGCCGGACGGCGCGGCTTCTTTCGGCGCCGGCGGCGGCGCGCCGGGCTCGACCACGTCGAATTCGCCGCGCATCATGCCCATCCAGCAGCTCCACGGAATCACGCCCGCTTTCTGCGGCGTGAAGTCGATGGTCTGGAGCCCCGGCTTCAACTCGAATTCGAGGCCAAGGGCGGGAACGACAATGCGGTGATTGCACTGGGTGATTTGCGTGGCGTTGATCACCCATTTGACCGGCGCGCCGCGAATGAGCGTGAAGCGGGAAGGCGCAAAACCGAGCGCATTCGCCTCCATCTCGATGGTCTGCGCGGCAGGCGCGGGCGCCGGGGCGCTCGCCGCGATCGGCGCGTCGCTTTGCTGCATCCGCGCCAAGACAGAACCGAGATCGACGCCCCAGCCAGTGAGGATGAGCCCGCGATTGATCATCACCGCGCCGAGCGCGACGACGATCACGCCCGAGGATTTCAGCAGGCGATGCGTCAGCGCATTCGAGAGCATCGAGGCGATGACGCCGAAGGCGAGCATGACCGGCAGCGTGCCGAGCCCGAAGGCCAGCAGCATTTTCGCGCCCTCGATGGCGCTGCCGGTTCCCGCCGCCATCACATACATCGCCTGCAAGGGGCCGCAGGCGATCATCAAGCCGTTGAGGATGCCAATGACGAAGGGTCGGTGACGTCCGCTCGCCTCGCGATGCACCCAGCGTTCGAGTGGCGCAGGCAGGGCGAGGCGAAAGCGCCGCAGCGGCGCGAACAGGCCCAGCATATTGAGCCCGAAGATGATGAGAAAAGCGCCCGCCGCCACGCCCGCCGCACCCCGCAACAGCGGCGTGAAGGCGATGATGGCGCCCAGCGCGCCGAAGCCAGCGCCGATCGCTGTATAGGACAGCGTTTTGCCGGCGCCGAAAGCAAGATGCGACAGGAGCGACGAGCGGCCCGCGCGCGCATCCCCGGCCGTGTAGCTCACGACGAAGGCGCCGCACATGCCGATGCAGTGGAAGCCCGTGACGAGCCCGAGCAGGAAGATGAGCCACAGGCTCATATGCTGCGCAATGTCGGGGGAGCCGTGCGCGCTGATCCATTGGGTGTCGACGTAGATCAGCCCTGCGAGACCGGCAGCGGCGGCGCCGAATAATGCAAGCCGTTGCAGCAGCGGCTTTTCGCGCCGCTCACCAATTTCGACGCGATAACCATTTTCCTCGACGCTGTCACGTATCGCGTCGAAGCTTAATGCCTGAGGATCGAAGTCGACCGTGACCGTTTCGGTCGGATAGCTGGCGACGGCGCGGCGCACGCCAGGAAGTCTTCGCAGACTCCTTTCGATAATGTGCTCGCACCCATGACAATGCATGCCATGGGCGCGAAAAATGACCGTCTCGTCGCCCAAAGATCCACGCCTCGCCGCCGGCGTCGACTGAAAACGATTCTGCTATTTGCCCAGCGTATTCATGCCCAGAAGCTTGTAGGCCGGACAGAAATTGATGAAGGCCGTAGCGAGGGGCACGAGTCCGATAAAGCCCCAGGCCGTCTTCGGACCGACAAAGGCGAGACTGAGCAGCACGAGACCCGCAACAATACGGATGATTTTATCCGCCTGGCCGATATTCGCTTCCATCACGACCCTCCCTTGGTTTTTATTCCCAAAAGATATGCGTCGCCGCGGCCATTGCCATCAGCGACTTTGTCGCCAAAAGGCCGCGGCGCATCGTCGCGCTTTACTTGCGGCGCTCGTCGTCGTCGTCGAGCTCCAGCCACATGGCGTTGAGGATGCCAAAGGCGCAGGCGAGCCCTAAGCCGAGGATCCAGGAAAAATACCACATGCCGTTTCTCCCTTCAGTAATAGTGATCGTCGCCTTTTTCGATCGCCGCCTCGCGCACCGCGCCGCGCAACACCCAATAGACCCATGAGGTATAGGTAAGCACGATCGGGAGGAAGAAGAGGGCCGCGACGAGCATGAGGCCGAGAGTGGCCTGGCTCGACGACGCATCCCACACGGTCAGGCTCTCGTCCGGATGGGAGGACGAGGGGAGCAGGAAGGGAAACAGGCTGAAGCCCGCCGTCGTCACAACGCCCGCGACAGAGACGCTCGAGGCCAATATAGCGAGCGGCGAACCGATCGCCAGCAGGATCGCGGCGCCGAGCGCGCCGAGAAGGGCGGCGAGCGGCGCAAATGCGGCAAGCGGAAAGCGTGCGTAATTGAGGAGCCACTCGCCGGCGCCGGCCACGACTGTCTTGCCGAAGGGGTTGGACGGGCCGGCGTAATTAACGTCCGACTCGATTCGATAGCCCTCGATTCCGGTGGCGATCCAGAGCCCTCCCGCCAGAAGCAGCAAGACAAGCGCCAGCGCGGCGGCGGCGCCGATGCCCCGCGCCCGCGCGTTGATCTCGCCTTCCGTCTTGCCCGCGAGCCAGGCGGCCCCTTGCATGAACAACATCACCGCGCTCACGATCCCGCAAAGCAGCGCGAAGGGATGCAGCAAGCTGAGAAGGTCGCCCTCATATTGGAAGCGCAGCGACTGATCGAAATGGAAGGGGACGCCCAGCAGCAGATTGCCGAAAGCGACGCCGAACAACACCGACGGCAAGGCGCCCGAGACAAAAAACAGCCAGTCCCAGGTCGCGCGCCAGAGCGGCTCGTCCCGCTTGCTGCGAAAGGTGATGGAGACAGGTCGCAGGATAAAGCCGATCAGCACCAGCAGCATCGCCAGATAGAAGCCCGAGAAGGAGGCGGCGTAGAGCGGCGGCCAGGCGGCGAAGACCGCGCCGCCGCCGAGAATGAACCAGACCTGATTGCCTTCCCACACCGGGCCGATCGTATTGATCAACACGCGGCGCTCGACATCCTTCTTGGCCACGAATGGGTGCAGCAGGGCGACGCCGAGGTCGAAGCCGTCGAAGATGGCGAAGCCGACGAGCAGCACGCCGAGGAGCGCCCACCAGATGAAGCGCAGGGTCGCATAATCGAACATATGGCGTTCCTTTTAGCGCGAGGCGTCGAAGGCGGGTTGCGCTTCGGGCAAAGCGCCGGCCAGCGGTGGGGCTGCAGGCGCGGGATGCGGTCCCTTGCGAATATATTTCAGGAGCAGCGCCACATCGACGGCGGCGAGCGCCGTGTAGAAGATGACAAAGGCCGCGAGGCTCGCCGCGACATTAGAGGCGGGCACGCTCGAAACGCCGACGAAGGTCGGCATCACGCCGTCGATGATCCAGGGCTGGCGACCATATTCGGCGACGATCCAACCAAGCTCGGCCGCGATCCAGGGCAGGGGAAGGCTGAACATGGTCAGCCGCAGGAACCACGGTTGGCCGCAGCGCCGCTGGCTGGAGAGATAAAAGGCGACGCCGAAAAGCGCGATGAAATAGAAGCCGAGGGCCACCATGATGCGGAAGCTCCAGAAGAGAACCGGCACGTCGGGGACGGTCGAGAGCGCCGCCTGCTTGATCTCGTCCTCGGTGGCGTTCTCGATGTCGGGGCGGATGCGCTTGAGCAGCAGCGAATGGCCGACGTCGCGCATCGAGCCTTCGAGCTGCGGCGGCACGGAAACGCCGACGCGGCCGCCCTCCTGGGTCATCCATTTATAGCCGGGAAGTCCGTTGCGGATGCGCTCCGCATTGTGCTCGACAAGCGGCTTGATGCCTTCGACGGGCTTGTCGAATGAGCGCGTCGCGATGAGGCCCAGGACATAGGGGATTTCAATCGCATATTTGGTCGTCTGGGTCTCGAGGTCGGGCAGGCCGAAGAGCGTGAAGGACGCTGGCGCCGGCTTCGTCTCCCACATCGCCTCGATGGCGGCGATCTTCATCTTCTGGTTCTCACCCGCCGTATAGCCGCTCTCGTCGCCGAGCACGACGACCGACAAGGCGGACGCAAGGCCGAAGCTCGCGGCGACGGTCAGCGAACGGCGAGCAATCTCGATGTGCTTCTTGCGCAGGATGTAATAGGCGCCGATCGACATCACGAACATGGAGCCGGTCACATAGCCGGCGCTGACCGTGTGGACGAATTTCGACTGCGCCACCGGATTGAACAGCACCTCCAGGAAGGAGCTGAGCTCCATGCGCATCGTCTGCGGATTGAAGGCGGCCCCGACGGGATTGGACATCCAGGCGTTGGCGACGAGAATCCAGAGCGCCGAGAAATTGGAGCCGAGCGCGACGAGCCAGGTGACGACAAGATGCTGCACCTTGGTGAGCCGCTTCCAGCCGAAGAAAAAGAGGCCGACGAAAGTCGCCTCCATGAAAAAGGCCATGAGCCCTTCGATGGCCAGCGGCGCGCCGAAAATATCGCCGACATAATGGGAGTAATAGGCCCAGTTCGTTCCGAACTGGAATTCCATGGTGATGCCGGTGGCGACGCCCATCACGAAATTGATGCCGAACAGCGTGCCCCAGAATTTGACCGCGTCGCGCCAGACTTCGCGCCCCGTCATCACATAGACGCTCTCCATGATGGCGAGCAGCAAGGCGAGACCCAAAGTGAGCGGCACAAAGAGGAAGTGGTATAGGGCCGTCAGCGCGAATTGCAGACGGGAAAGTGTGACGACGTCGAAGTCCATTGCGACTGTCCTGCGTTGGCGCAAGCTGCCGGAAAGGGAGACGCGCCCCTCCGGTCAGAGCCTGCTCGGCGGCCTTGCGAGATGTCTCCTGGCTCGCGGGAAGCGAGAGACACCGCAATATTCGAATCAGCGCGGTTGCGGCTTCTCCAGGAGCGCCGCAGCCATGTCGGCCGGCGTCACATGGATGCGATGCGCCGGGCTGAAGAACAGAAAATAAAGCAAGAAGATTGCCGCAACTTTGACAATGATCGCGAGTGTCAGTTCGCGGCGGAGGGTGCTGCGCGGCATTTGGCGTTGATTCCTCGGTCGTCTGGCGGCCCGGCGCGGCCGATGGTCGCGCCGGGCCGGCTGTATCAGAGAACGCGACGCAAGCGCTCGATTCCGATCAGCTTCATGATGTAGCGTTCGTAAACCGGCTCGCTCTGTCCGTTGCGCACCTTACGCAAGAAGTATTTCTCATATGCGACTTTCGCCCAGTGCACCCAGCGGCCCTGGCTCGACCAGTTGACGTTGCGCGGCGGAATTTGCGGCCGGGCGACGAAGGCGACGCCGCGATCGCCGAAATCGGCGAGGCAAACGGCGTTCCAGGTGCCTTCTTCCTTCGGCTCCTTACCGTTGATGACCGCCGCGATGTTGTGGGCGGTCGCCGTCACCATCGATTCGATCATATAGCCCGTTTTGGGCATGCCCGTCGCGACAGGAGTCGGCTCGGCCGGCGGGATGGCGACGCAGACGCCGACGCCGAAGACGTTTTTGAATGTCGGATTGCGCTGGTTCTTGTCGATGATGACGAAGCCGCGCGGGTTAACCAATCCTTCAATTCCCATCAAGGCGTCGATGCCCGTGAAGGCCGGCATCATCATCGCGAATTTGAAGGGGAGTTCGTGCTCCTTCTTCACCGAGCCGTCGTCGTTCAGCTCTTGGCATTTCAGGACGCCCGGCTCCACCGAGGTGGTTTTGGCGTTGGTGATCCATTTGACGTCGCGATCACGAAAAGCCGATTCGAGCAGGCCCTTGGTGTCGCCGACGCCGCCGAGACCCAGATGGCCGATGTAGGGTTCGGAAGTGACAAAGGTCATCGGCACCTTGTGGCGGATGCCGCGCTTGCGCAAATCCGATACGATGATCATCGCATATTCATAGGCGGGGCCGAAGCACGAGACAGCCGGCGACGCGCCGATAACGATCGGGCCGGGATTTTCGCAGAATTCTTCCCAGGCCTTCGAGGCGATTTCGGCGTGCTGCAGCGTGCAGATCGAATGCGTATGGCCGCCATGCGGGCCCAGCCCCGGGATTTCGCCGAAGGCGAGCTTGGGCCCCGTCGCAATGACGAGATAGTCATAGGAAATGCTTTCGCCGTCATTGAGCTCGATGCGGTTTTCCGCCGGATGCACGCGCTTGGCGCCGACATCCGTGAAGTCGATGTTCTTCTTCTTGAAGACCGGCGCGAGCGGCACCTTCAATTCATCGGGCTTGCGCCAATTGACCGCAAGCCAGGGATTTGACGGCGTGAACTGAAAGTTCGGCAAATCGGAAATAGCGGTGACCTTGTGCTCCTTCTTCAAGGCTTCGCGCACTTCGATCGCCGCCGCGACGCCGCCGATGCCGGCGCCGAGAACCACCACGTGAGCCATCTGACATCCTCCCACAGTCGCGGCAGACTGCCGCGCGCTCGTTATATTCGAACTAGCTAAATTAGGAGATGCTCACAGCGACTTAGTCACGCTCAGCATCGCAAAGCGCGCGCAAAGCCCCTGCGTCGGTGATTTCTGTTCCTCCGCGCGATAATTTGACCCAGCCCGAACGCTCGAACGTCTTGAGCGTGCGCCCGACAACTTCCCGCGCCGTTCCAAGATCGGCCGCAAGCGCCTGCTGCGTGACGCAAATGCGATTGTCGGCGCCGCGCAAGGCGAGCAACCGCTCGGCGAGCCGCACATTGATGCGCGTGCAGACGATCTCTTCGATGCGGCACATCAGCGTGGCGATGCGCCGGCTGTAGCCGTCGAAAACGAGCGCGCGAAAGCCTTCCGAAGCGTTCATCAATGCGGCGAAGCGCTCGGCAGGCACGATATAAGCGACGACATCCGTCTCGGCGACGCCCTCCGCCGCATAGGCGTCGTCGGAGAGCAGCGAAGCGGTCGTGAGAATGCAGGTCTCATTGGTCGAGACGCGGTAGAGCACGATCTCGCGCCCCGATTCGGTGACGCGCTGGACGCGGACGGTTCCCGAGACGATCAAGGGAAACTGTACACACTGATCGCCCGGACGGAAAAGCACAGCGCCGCGCGGGATTTGCTTGCGGATGGCCGCGTCGCGCAGCATCGCCTTGGTCGGCCCGTCGAGCGCGCGCAGGAGGGGGACATCCTCGATCCAGTCAGACGCCATTTTTGGTCCTCACGTCGAACCCGCCCAAAGGCGACGGCGCCGCGACGCCGTGAGCCCTGGCAAGTCAGAAGGCCGATCCCGGTCTTACGCCGATGCGCTTGAGTATCAAGGCCAAAGGGCAAAAGCCGGTAAAGGAGGCCTG